>NZ_JAPMOU010000108.1 GCF_028858535.1 Spartinivicinus poritis | reverse complement strand
CCCCAATCACCTATTATTATAGGCTCATGGGGCCTCGTCACTTGATGGCCGCACCTAAAAACCATTCGTATTGGGTATCATTATTTGTTGTCTCTGTCTTTCTGGTAAATTTGCAATCAAGGCATTGTTTTGAAGACATTGCTTTGAAGGTATGTTGGTGGCCTTTAGTTGAGATAGTTTGTTGAGTCACTATTCATGAAAGTGTTGGCAGGAGAGAGTCAAGTACACTCTTTTTTGGTTGTTAATGTTTGCATATCAATGACTAACCATCTGAGATACCCTTCATATTGGGTATAATTTATAGATACACCCAACTATCAGATACAACGTAATTATCAAATACACTCAATGTGTGAAAACAAGGGAAAAATAGTGTTAATAAAGCCAATTATTAGAGGTGTCCTAAATAATCTGTGCCGGATCATAAAGATAATTGTGCTGATATTATTACAGATAAGTAATACTACTTTAGTATACTATTCATATTAGAGGTACTCTTAATTGTATTAGTTGCGCTTTGGGTATCAATACAAATTTTCAAAAAATTTACACTCAATACAACTGATCCCTGTCTTGATTTAGTATAAACTCTAGCATTAGTAACTGGCTTCATGGCTTCAGATTAGTCTGCAAAACGATGGGTATGTAGACGAGTATGTAAAAGTACGTAGAATGAAAAAAGTTATTGTATTGGAAAAAGTGCTTGACATAACCTTAAGTAGTATTAGAATTACCAACTCTGCATTGAGTTAAGAATATTGTTTTTGAAAGTTGTTCTTAAATATTGCTCCTAACTCAGTTTTTGTAACACTACTGTGTTAGTCAACAAGTTTTAATTTTTGAATATAGGAGGTGTACTCATGATTAAGTTTACAGGTTGCTATAAGTCAGCTTTGTAATTGCTTGAGTGCATCTTATTTGTGCTTGGGCAGTACAATTGCCCAAGCCAGAGAAACCTGGCCTTGGCCAGGTTTTTTTATGCCTGAAATTTTAGGGCAAGTGATTTAATACATTGTTGGTGGTATCCGCAGTGGGTATGGCTGTTTAATGTAAATATTTACTTGCCTTTATCTTATCAATCAATACTTGGGTATTAGCGGCTTGCATTGTGATGTAGCAGAGTATCTTTAATGCTCGTGTTTTTAGATATACATCATAATGTCAACAGTTGTTTATATAAGCTAAAAAGTAACTGACTAAAATCTCTGCAAACTCTACAGACCATTTGTGGAAGATATAGAAATGTTTTTTCTTTCATAAAGGTTGATGAGACTTGGCCTGGATATTACATATTTTGGGTATTAGGGGAAGGTATGTCGTTAATTTTTCAAAATCGTAATATTGGGTTGGAACGATTTAGCTTATAGCCAATAGTTGTTGGGTAACGATGACTCTGCTTATTTAGGGCTTACCTCTTGGTCGTCCCAAAGGCTTACTGTTGTCTGAAATTTATGACCTGAAAAGAATTAATCATCATTATCATTGTATTGATGAAATTATGATTAATATGCCGTATTTGTCGGCGAATAACTGATGCCTGTAATAAGGTATGTGGTATTAATATCAAATGTTTACTCCTTGTAATAAAGAGGAAAATAAAATGGCTAAACGAAAAAATAGCTGGCGAAATCTCATTGCAATATCGCCTTTAATGAAAAAAGGGGGTGTTCATGAGAAGTCTAATAAAGCAAAACGAGCTAGCAATAAAAGACAAACCCAGCGAGTGGTGTCGGAGTGGTCTGGTGGCTCCGATAACCAGGGCACTTTTGGCAGCTCACCTATAGCAAGCTTATGGTGTCCTTTAGGTGAATATACTCAGTTTAAGCTAAAGTAAGCGAGGTAGCGTCAATGCAATTACATTCGCTTGCTATCAGCCAAATGAGTTTTACACGAATTATTTTATTTAACACTAACCTTGAAGTGGTAGGTTAGTGTTTTATTATATTTATTTAACACGCGACTTTTCTGTTATTTCTTTATTGATTAATAGCGGTTAATTTCCCATCTGGGGTTGTTTGTAATTGATGAACACCCTGTTGAGCTTCTATTTGATAGCGATAGCCAATGGCTTGAATGCTGTTTTTGTTATTGCCTAACATAACCCCATATTTAGCCTCTTCACTGGAATCGCCTCGTTTAGCCAGGCAACTCCAACGATTAAACTGCTTGTTATACCAAGGGTAATGGGTAACGGTACCATCAGGGGTAACAGTATAAATGCCTTCATAAGGGTCGAGTGGACGATTAGGCTGCTGGTTTATTAGCTGTCTTGATGGACATACTTCAATAATTAGATAGTTTTCAAGATGGTCACTATAAGCAAATCCACATAATTGGGTTTGACCGGTTTGAATCGTGCAAGTTCGAATATGCTCCAACACAGGTGCTTGGTTGCTATATTGACTGAGTTGTTGGTTAAGCAATACTCGTTGGTTAAGATGAAGAAAGATCGTTTCGCTTGAGCTGAGTTGGGAGGGGAGTTGAGAGCACCCGGTGAGAGCAGCTAACGCGGTGAGAGACAAAAACCTGAATCCAGCACTATTCACAATCTACATCCTGACTTTTTAACTTGTAGCTTATTGACTTATAGTTTACTGATAACTTATTTATAAGTTAGTTTTTAACCATTAGCCCTATTGATGGGCAATCTTTAAACCTGGTTATTATATCATACTGGCTGATTTGAGTTGTGAATCGGCTTTAGAACTGGCAACTGTATAGTGATCTTAACGGTTTTACGGATGCAGTAGCAACGACGAGATGTTGCGGTGAGTTTTGATGATTAGCAACATCTCAAATAGTTGGCCACAGGGTAAAATGTCTGGTTAAAGCATATTATTTAAACAGTCTGAAATGAAGGCCTATTGACCAAATAGCTTTGTAAAACTTTCATTGTAATGATTGCTTGAGTACGATTTCGTACGCCTAATTTTTTGAAAATACTGGTTAGATGGGCTTTAACAGTCGCTTCAGCAACACCAAGTACTTGTGCTATTTGTTTGTTAACTTTGCCTGCAGTGAGTAATATTAGTACTTTGTACTGTTGGATAGACAACAATTTTATCCGATCACAAATAAAACTGAGTTGTTCTCGTTCTTCTGGCGTAATTTGTTGATTATAGTTAGGCGTTGGCCCATGGTTTTTAATATTATGAATTAGCTGAATGAGCTGGGTTGCCCCAGATTTTTTTGGGAAAATACCACTAGCGCCTAACCAGTAAGCTTTGGCTGCTGTTGAGTCAGTATTATTGGTAGGAGACATAGCAATAATTTTTATTTGTGGGGTATAGCGTTTTAGGTAATAAATATGCGCTAGCCCATAGCCGCCATCAGCTAAGATATCCAATAACAGCAACTTATTGCCTGGCAAGCGTTTAATTTTGCTAAGCCAAAGTAACGGATGATCAACTTCATATAAGGTTGTTTGGGTCAGTTGTGACTTGATGACGCGGATAAGCTCAGCGCGGAATAATGGGTGGTTATCATGAATAAATATCTGGTAATGTTTAGCCATAGTGTTGGGGCCTTTTGTTATTATTTTTTTAAGTGATCATTTTCACCCAATTCCATATGTTTCTATATGATTGAGCACGATATTACAAGCCCTTTTACTGTTTGAAAAGAATGGATCTGGCTGACGTTGTTTGTGTTGGTGAGAATATTTACACAATATCTGATGGGTTATTTTTCTTAGATAAAAAGTCAGGCAGTTTAACGACCTGACGATATACCCTGGGTATTTTTTATAAAGGAGAGTGATGGTTAAATTTTCATCAATTAATGGGAGGTATGCTATTTGGTTTTTGACCAGGTTGAGTCAATAGTAGTTTACCTTCAGTGGTAAGAGTGTACTGCTGCCAATCTTCTGCTAAAAACAGTTGGCCTTGGAAGTGCTCACTGGCTTCTTGTCGGATATCGTTGATAGTTAGCTTCCCTTGGTTATCAGAGTTCCTATAACGAGCACTAAAGTGAGTTAAAATTAAATTCGCTAATTTAGCTTGATTTGCCGCTTTAGCGACGGCAGCAGCGGTTGAGTGATGAATGGTGTTTGCTAATCTGTGCATTTCTGGCTCGGTTAACGTTGATTCATGTATTAATAATGTTGCTGATTCAAGCCAAGGCAACAGTTGTTGGGGATTAGCATTATCACCTGCAATCAGCACTTTGGGAGCAGGTGTTGCTGGAGATAGCAAATCATTGCCATCAACTTCTCGCCCATCATCTAGTACCACTCGTTTGCCTTGTTTCAATTGTTGATAAATCGGGCCAGGAGGGATACCAAGAGCTTTTGCTTTGGTTGCATTGAGATGGCCAGGAATATCGGGTGGGGAAATTAAATAACCATAGCTGGTAATGTTATGTTCCATGGGTACTACATCAACTTGATGTTGATCGATTGTTAATGTAGTGGGAACTGAGTTGACTTCAATAATATTGAGTGAAAAGTTAAGGTATAGCTGGGTGTGTTGGCAGATCCCTTCTATTAATGGTTTTATCCCAGCAGGACCAATCAGTGTCAATGGTAGATTTTGGCTGCCCCCTTGCAACGCTCGCGTGGCTAATAAACCAGGTAAACCATAGCAATGATCGCCATGTAAATGGGTGATGAAAATAGTGGTCAATCGACTCAGACTGAATGGAGTATACAGCAATTGGTGTTGGGTGCCTTCTCCGCAATCCACTAACCACCAGTCTGCTTGCTGGTAAGGCTGCACAGCAATACCAGTTACATTACGCTGTTTGGTGGGGATACCGGCTGAGGTGCCTAAAAAAGTGATTTTCATATGAGCTACTTCAGGTCAAATTGGCTACAGGGGTATGATTAGAATACTGTTAACAGGCCCTAGCCTACGATGATGAACTTAGCGATAATAGTGAAATGAAACAGCCGTCATTTACATTAGCTAGCCCTGATACTATCTCGCTACCTCTTATTGATGCTAGTGTATGGTACATGCCTGAGTTATTTTCTCATGCAGTTGCTGCGAATTATTTTCAGCAATTGTCGTCAATGGCAACTATTCAATGGCAGCAAACACAAATCAAACTATTCGGTCGTGAGTGTTACCAGCCCAGGCTCACGGCCTGGTATGGGGATGACCAGGCAGAATACAGCTACTCTGGCTTGAAGCTTAAGCCGTTGAGCTGGTGCCCGGTTTTATTAGAAATTAAGCAGGTGGTGGAGCAGGTAACCAGTACTTCATTTAATAGTGTGTTACTAAACTACTATCGAGACGGAGCTGACAGTATGGGGTGGCATAGTGATAATGAACCAGAATTAGGCTCACACCCATTAATTGCTTCGGTTAGCTTTGGTGCTGTGCGTGATTTTGTTATACGTCATAAGCACTATAAAACCAATGGACTAAAGCCAGTGTCGATGGCTCTAGCCTCTGGGAGTTGTCTGATCATGGCTGGTACTACCCAGCAATATTGGCAACACCAAGTACCCAAGCGTTCAATAAAGAAAATCCCTGATGGCAGAATTAATCTGACTTTCAGGTCAATTATAAAACCATCAAGTCTACGATAATGAATCAGGTAGTCAGTCAACTTTCAAGTAAACCCGTTCATTGTGAATTATGTGAGCGAGCAGAAACACTCACACGGCATCATTTAATTCCCCGTACCCATCATCGCCGCAAAATCTTTGTTAAGCGTTTTACTAAACAACAAATGACGAATAGTATTTTATGGCTTTGTCGCCCTTGTCACTCTCATATTCATAGCTCTTTTAGTGAACGGGATTTAGGGTTGCAATACAGCTCTCGGGAAGCACTATTAAACTGCCAGGAGATTACAGAATTTGTTGACTGGATAAAAGCCAAACCCGCTGGTTTTAAACCCAAGAGCAATCGCAAGCGCTGGTAATTTTTCATAGAGAATGAAATAACAAACAAAAATAGTTGCTTTAATTATACCAGTCGCGAATCATTTCTAGGTTCAATAATACAGCATCATGTGTATAATCCACTGTTATGAGAGGATTT
>NZ_JAPMOU010000107.1 GCF_028858535.1 Spartinivicinus poritis | reverse complement strand
TTATACCTTCTCAATCAAATTGCCATACTGTTCAAATATACAGCAGCTAATGGCTTAGGTATAGTGATAATTAGGAATATTTTTGAAACTTATGTTGAAAAGAACAAACCTTTGGCTGTTTATTTTTCAAAAAAATTTATTCAGGATAGTCCTATGTTTTTAAGCAAATTTAACAGTCTTGTACCTACCTGTATTTAACTTAATATTCAACTCTAGGCAAGCATACTTAGGTTTTATAAGCCCAGGTTAAATTGTTCCAAGTGAAGGCAAAGACTTATTTTTTTATAAAAATGGCATAGAAAGCTGTGAGCCTAAAGATGGTGACAAAGCGAGGTTTAACAGAAAGGCCCATGTGCTGTTAGTGTAGTATGCTAACAATTAAAAAAGCCACTTTCAACGAAGTGGCGATATATTGCGTAAAGTATAGTATGCCAATACCCATTGCTGCCATGATGATGCACTTGACCAGCCAATGCCTCATGCCATAGCAGCAACAGATACGCTATGTATAGTTGATTACTGGGATTTTACAATGAAAATAAATCCAACTGCTGCTACATTGCGTGAAGAGTGAAGGTATGATCTAAAGACAGCAGCGGCTCTTTAGTAGTATAGCTCAATGCAACCTACTCATCGTCAAAGTCGCTAGTCAAATACAACAGATCATGTAACGACAGGGCTTGTTCGTTGTAGCCTGGCCTGGCCTTCAACCCCTCCCCTCTGGAATGTTAGCGAAACCGACTCGATAGCAATCATTCTTTGCAACTCCCTAGTGAATTCATCAAATGGTAAGGAAAGCTCAACCATTCGCCTTAGCGTTTCATCGACAATCAGCCATGACCATACTTCACTGCTCATTATATCAGCCTGCACTCTTATCTGACTCACTAGTTGGTAGTCTGTGTCGAGAATAAGCCTATACTCCCGAACTAAATAACTAATGCACTCAACTCGTTCATCTGCCTCAAGATAAAAATCTTTTAACTTTTCTGGTATAGCCATCGACCTTCCCAGTTTAGAAAAGACTACTCTTAATAATACACTTCTATGCGCCAGTAAAAGCAGTATGACTGAAAATATCGAAGATTTAGTTGCTCCCCAGCAAGAGCATCGCCGGTTTGTAAGACGAGATGTCAAATGGAAGGTAGTCATTAAAGACAAAGCAAGAAACATTATTGTTGATGCTATGACTATCAATGTTTCAGAACAAGGCACTTTGATTGCAACAAACGAAGCTTTCAAAAAGCAACAAATCTTTCCCCTGATGATACAAGCACGCATTCAAGAAAAAAAACTTAAAATATACACAATGGCTGAAGTACGACACATAGTCATAAAAAAAGACTTCTTTCAGCTTGGTGTGTTATTCAAGCAAATTAGACCTAATGACCAAAAACTTTTATCAAGGTTTGCTGAAAATATTATTTAATCATCCACCAGCAAACCCAGGGTTTTACGGTCAACCTCCCGCATTACCCCATCATCTGTTTTCTGCCTCAGGAACTGGCTGACAGTTGATCAAGTAATTTTTTAATCTCTCTGGCTTCAAAAAAGATTTTTCCCTTATCTGAAACAGAGTGTACTTCAGGTGTAGGACAGCCCTTTACTGGTCTGCCTTCTTTTATACACTGTTTAAACTCTGTAATGCGCATATTCAGCAACCTGGCGGCATCTTCAATACCGATAATCTGCGACCAGAAATCAGATACTCGGCGGTTGTGATTACCAACACAATTACTGACTTTTTTGGCGGGTTGTGTATCTTGCATTGTCGTTGATATCACCGTCGTAGTTATAGAGCCTATAGGCTGCTAAGCAACCAGATATACTTAAACCACCGTATTTTATACGGTGTTTGAGTAAAGGTGAACAAGTAACACCTTGCACTTTTTTGGCTGTTTCTCTGAACACTCTGTTAATAAAGGGCTATAGCCTGTG
Source organism: Spartinivicinus poritis (assembly GCF_028858535.1). Taxonomy (NCBI): domain Bacteria; kingdom Pseudomonadati; phylum Pseudomonadota; class Gammaproteobacteria; order Oceanospirillales; family Zooshikellaceae; genus Spartinivicinus; species Spartinivicinus poritis. The sequence continues at coordinate 4,203 of NZ_JAPMOU010000107.1, read as the reverse complement.
ACAGGGTCACAAGCTATATGTCCCAGTCACTTTTTAACACCCCAGCTTCATACAATTTATCTTCACAAACCTTAATGGTCTCAGATAAGTCTAATGGCTTACCTGGCTCCCCAAAAGCTTCGCTTAGCCGCTTTAATGCGTGATAACCCTCGCTCTTTAAATCAATACTATATTTTTTCGCTCCAATTGAACTCTTTTTCGTTTTCTGTCGCTTATCATGTTGCCGGATAGCATCTCTCATTCGCTTCCAGTGTTTAGGCAGCAGATAGCGTTCACACCACTGATGCAATGCCTCAACTTTCTCATGTTTATCACCACTGAACCCATCGTATAAGCACAGTCTAAAATTCAGTACAGGATCATCAGCAATGCCATGGTCTTTTATTTCACTGCGTAAGCTACCATGTTTGTATTTACCACCCTCTTCAAGCTTTTTGTTTAGGTAATCATAAGCAGTCCTATAGTTGCTTATATTGACTCTGAACGGTTCATTTTGCTTTGTCTTTTTCATTGCAGCCAACCTGTGACCCTGTCACAAGCATTTTCTACTTAAAAATCAGCTAGTTATCTCATCATACTAGCTTGTTACTTCACCCTGCCATATCCCCTGACTTCTCATTGCCAGTGACATCTTACAAATCGACCTAAAAACCACCAAAGAATTCGGAATTTAAAAATGAAAGATTAAAGTATTGAGTATTTGTTTTATCCACTTAAGATAGTTTTTGACGAAATAAAATTAATAGGTAAAGAACATCACCATGTATGACTTTTATTTTAACTACTGGTTGCAGGTTTCATATCTGTTTAAGAAGCCTGTCAGCTTCAATGCCTGGTCAAATTAAAATAATAGGAAAAATTATTTAAAAATAGCTTCTTATTGGCCTGAAAATATGGTTTTTGCGATTTTTTTAGCGAAAAATAGGCAAGACGAAACCTAGCATTTTACCACTATGGATTTTTTTTACTAAAAAATAACCTACCAATTAAATAATAATAGCTAACAAAAATGTCGTAGGTTAATCATCGTGTAAGCAATGGTTTTTAGCGCATAATGCTGATGGCTCAGGTGCTCAAATCGAATTAATAACCGCTTGAATTTATCCTCCCAGCCAAAAACTCGCTCAATGGTGAAAAAGCGTTCTAAAAATAGTCTGGGTTCAAATAGGCGTTTCCTACCTCGCTTAGTGCTTTTTCGATTTCGCTGATTTTCTGGAATATTCAGCGTCATGCCGTGGTTGAAAATCATCTTTCGATTGGCACGGCTATCGTAGATACTATCGAGGCTCATTACGGAGCCGCTTAGTTGAAATCCTACCGCTTTGGCTATACGGCGTAAGGGTTGAAAAGCCTGTGGAAAAAGAGGGCATTCATTTTGATTGCCAGGCGCTGTGACAAATGGGGCTACGACATTGCCATGACGATCACAGAAAGCCACCACCTTATCGCCTTTTAGGCGTTTATGGCCACTGTATCCAATACTATCGCCCCTTTTTTTGCGGCCGTTGTTGTTCCATACTGGTATCCAGCAGATTATTCTGGTAGAGGCGGTGTACTGAATACTCAAATATTTTATTAACCTTTCCCAATGTTGGAAGACTCTAAAAACACGGGTGTAGTGTATTTCTGGTTTACCACTGGCGTCTTTTTCAATAAAGAGCTCCTTCCACTGACAGCCGGTATAGAGAAAGGAAAGAATGTAATTAAATAATTTGTAAAATGAGAGTGCCGTTTTCGGTCCACGCTTCCCATTGGAGAGGTGCGGCAAGATAAATTCATCGAACTGGTCTTCGGTCAAACGCGTCGGAATCCCTCGCCATTGCTTACTTTGCGTCATTTAGCTCGTCTATCCTGTTGTCGTTTTAGCAAAATGAGGCATTTTACATTAAACCCAGATACAGCAAGTGCTGGCAGACAAATTACGCGGCCAAATTAACTAGCAACCAGTAGTTAAACTCAACTAGATATGCCCCACTGTTTAAGTTGATATAATCCTAAAGTCGGGTGTCCGTTAAATAGGGGGAAGATCAAAGCCTAAATGTAGACTAAACTTCTACTAGGTTGACATATAAAAAGTACTAGGAAATAATGCATGCTTAAAAAGATATTATTACTGATATTTCTTTATTCTCTTTCCCAAGTGGGATTTTGTGAAGGTGAAGAATGCCGAAAAGAAGTTATGCTTGGCTCTTCAGGTGATTTATATGAGCCTGTAATTGGCCAACATTGTTATTCACCAAATAGGCCGCCACCAAAAGCAAAAAAATCTAAATCTAGCGATATGATTTATAGCCTGGGAACGAGAGAAGGAGAAAATGCAGCCTCGAAACATGCTCGCAAATTATTCTTTGAACAAGTAAATAATACTCTACAAACCAATGGGGTTCAAGCGTTTATTGATGCTGCATTTGTTGATATTTCACGAAAGGGACTTGATCCTAATATTATTAATTATGTAAATTCAAATAAAAGTGAGTTGTTGAACAATATTTTAATGTATCAAAAAAAATATGGGAAATTGTTATCTGTTTATAATGAAAGCTATGAGTACAAGGTTACTCTAACTTTCATGAATGCCTTTCTTCCATCAATGGGGTATGAAACAGATATTCATTATATATTAAAAGAGCCTCAGATAAAACTTAAGAAAATCTACCTTAATAAAATACCATGTTTACTTGACAAACATAGGCCAGTTGAAAGCGAATTAGCTAGACATATAATTGGTTCATGGAAAGTACCCAAAGAACAACCTAATTTCATACATCGTGATATAGCTGCAAAAACTACTATAGTAATAACATTTAATAGAGAAAATAGGTTTGAATATTATTTATATTATACAGGTATACATACTAACATCTTTCGTAACTTAGCACCTCCATTTGACAATCTTAATCCGCCTCATAGCCTTGAAATTAAACGTACTGGAGAGTGGAAAATTAAAGACCGAAGTACAATAGTATTAAGCATGAATCCAGCAGCTCATCCAAAAAGCCGCTTTGAATCATTCATACTTCTTTATGACATTGCAGGCAAATCAGATTTTTACGTAATAAAAAATACAGAAAAAAACCTATTAAATACATGTAGGAAAGGGAAATTTACTAGAGAGTACTGACTTTCATCTACACATAATAGCCAATTTTTAGCTGTCTTACAAATATCTGCTTGATTCAATAAATAATTTCCCTTGGAGCACTTATTATTCTGATAGTGCATAAAGTTGTTCAGTTGGCGATAAATTTTCACGATATTATTCTTTCATTCTACTGGTTGCGGGTTTCGTGTTTGTTGAAGAGACCTTGCAGCCTCAGTGCCTGACCCAATCAAAATAATAGGAAAAATTAAGTAAGCCTGGTTTATTATTAGCCTGAAAAGCTATTATTTGCGATTTTTTATTGAAAAAATACATGACTGTCCCTAGCATTTTGTCACTATGGCATTCATATATTAAAAAAATAACCTACGGATTAATTAATATATTTCAGCAAAAATGTCGTAGGTTAATCACTGTTTTAAGCGCATAATGAAGTTTGCTAATACGCTCAAATCGAATTAATAAACGCTTGAATTTATCCTCCCAACCGAAGACACGCTCAATGGTGAAGAAGCGTTCTGTGAAAATTTTTGGTTCAAATACACGTTTCCTACCTCGTTTGGTGTTCTTACTGTTTCGCTGGTTTTCAGGGATATTAAGCGTCATACCGTGGTTGAAAATCATCTTGCGGTTGGAGCGACTATTGTAGATACCATCAAGGCTCATGATCGAACCTTTTAGTTTGAAACCCATCGCTTTGGCTATGGTGCGTAAAGGTTTGAGAGCATGTGGAAAAAGAGGGCTTTCATTTTGGTTCCCTGGTGCTGTCACGAAAGGGGATAAAACATTACCGTGACAATCACAGAAAGCGACAACCTTATCGCCTTTTATACGTTTATGGTCACTATACCCAATATTATCTCCCCTTTTTTTACTGCAGTGGTTGTCCCATCGCCCGTCTACTCAACGCCTATCTTTTAGATAGAAGTATTTACTGTTAGTCTTTTCTCCACTTTTGTTGTTTAAGGAAAACATTGTGGCCTATACGCTTCAAATCAAACGCCAAGAAACACCCATAATGCTTAAACTCGGTTCCGAAGTTTTTTTAGATTGACATAACTGCTAATTTATTCATGCAGCCGCTCTGTATTTTAATGACTCAG
>NZ_JAPMOU010000106.1 GCF_028858535.1 Spartinivicinus poritis | reverse complement strand
AAATATTATGATGTCAATCTACAGCATCTCTCTGAACTCTTAAATACCCATGAAAATATCCAGGTTAAGCGAGAAACTTTGCGCACCGAGAGCTTCCGAATGCATAGCTCAACTTAGCTTTTAATACGTGATTAACTGGCACCTCCTTTCATTAACAGAGGTATGCCATGTCAGACTCCCCTTCACTGGATTCAGTTGCTCAAGCATTTAAAGCTTGGCGAGATAATCAACCTTCTGGACGAAGTAAAACCCCCATTGAGTTACGCCAACAGGCAATTGCTTTATTAGCGGATCATTCTATTTCCCAAGTGATTAAGCGGTTAGGATTAAGTCACTCGGCATTAAAACGCTGGCAACAAACGACAGATACAGTCCAACCAATAAAGACCCCTTTTATAACACTGCCTATGCCAGAAAGTGTATCAGCCCCCTTATGCATCACCTTGTGTTTACCTAATGATACTCACATGGTCATTGAAGGAGACCTGAGTAGCGACCAATTAATGGGTTTAGTTCAAGCCATTCAGTCACCTAAAGGGGCTGCCTAATGATTGTCTTAACAGAATCAACACGCATTTTATATAGCTGGAAATCTATAATGTGGCATAAATAGAATGCCTCTACCCTCAGATACAGCCTGTTTATTGAGCGAATCGACTATGTCACTTTATGATTTTCTAGCTATACCAATCCTGTTTATTAGCTTGTTAAAACAGCCCAGCTCCTGGAGCACAAGCTTTTAATGTTATTTTTCTTATTCACAAATACATTCCATGCCTCACAACAAGACTCAACAATATCATTGAAATTTTTAAAACAACGGTTTGCCAGTGAATCTTCTCTAAGTTTTCCCATATCCGCTCTACTGGGTTAAGTTCTGGGGAAACAGGTGGTAAATTTAATAGCGTGATATTCACAGGTATTTCTAGATGATGAGTCGTATGCCATGCAGCTTGATCAACGATAACCAGTCCGTGTCTTCCCTTGGAAATGGCTTTTGAAATTTCTGTTAAGTGCAACCTCATTGCTTCTATGTTAGCAATAGGTAATACAAGAGCCACTCCTCTATCTTTGGCAGGACAAACAGCGCGGCCTCTAATCTAAAGCGGGACACTTCTTAGTGTTATTTATTAACCATGCTTCCGCAGAAGCAGGGAAATCTGTACTTTATTTAAATTACTCGCTAGCTCCTGATTTTACTGGGTGTCCCGGCTTATAATTGAGGCCAGGAATTGCAGCAGGAAGTGTATTTATTTTGAACAATTCACGCAAAAGCGCAAAGAGTCCACACTTCTTCATTCTAAAGATAAGTGTAGTCAAGATGGGGTCATCCCCCCCCCGGCATGATTATTTATTACACAATCGGTGGAGTAAACTAAAGGATGACTGGAGGTTCTCTCAGAGCAGGACTTCCCACTGTTTCTCCATTTGTTGTATTTAAAAACAGCCGATAATGGTGGTTATCAGCTTGCTATTAACCCTGAATTAGCCCCAATACAGTTTGAGCATATCGACCAGAAAGGGGAGAGTGATTTAAACCTATTAACTAGGCTAGCGAACAAACACAATGCAATAGCCAAAGCCATGGCGAATAAGCTGTATATTGTGCCGAAGGGTGAAAGTAGAAATATTCGTAACCAGAAATTACCTACCATCACTATTAACGACCCACACAACAGTAGTGGTCGTGTTGTTATCAATGAACGCAACGATTACCAGGCTGTTCAAGCTTATTGGTTTTCAGAAGAAAAGCAGCAAAAGATAGCGGTATTGGCAGGGCAGGGCGAGCCTAAATATGTTTTAAGAGAAACCTACAAAACAGCAAAAGAAGCTAAAAGTGCGGCTAGCTCAAGGTTGAACAGGCTAAAGCGAGGTAAAAAGTCACTGTCACTTACACGACCATTGTCGCCAGAGATAGCACCAGAGCAGCGAATAACACTAGTTAATCATAAGACAAGTGCCAATGGTGATTGGGTAGTAAAGACTGTTGAGCATAGTTTAGGCGGTGGGTTTACTGAAACTACTTTGGAGTTGGTGCTACCAAGAGGTTAATCTAGTTGGTCAAAATACTGTATATAAATACAGTATTTTGTTACAATGCCCGATCAAATTTAGAGGCCGCCAGAGCGGAATTGAATGATAAGAAATGATAGAAACAGCAGTTAGACAAAAAACGATCAAAAATACGCTTAATGCAGCCAATATACTACTAGCAGAGTATGCTTGCTTACTGGACTTCGATGCTAAAAATGATCAAAAAGTACTCTATATCAATCAGATAAGAAACGATGTAAAGCTTGTGAACAAAAAATATACACAAACTGCCGACTGACACATTTGTTTTATATCTGATTGATTTGCTGCTAGTATCAACTGGATAACCCACATTAGTAGTATTTTTTCATAGATCAATGGGTTATAGTAAGACACTTTTTGTGTATAGAATGAACAAATGTGGCGACAGGTGAAGTCTGATTGTCACAGAAAAGAAATGAATTTAAGGGTTAAATTTAAGGGTTAACTTATAGGGTTAACTTATAGGCGAAAGCAAAAACTAAACCCCTAAAACCAAAAAAAACCAGTGCTTGAGCAACACTAGGTTTTGAGCTTTTTGGGCGGTCATGTCATGTAAAAGACACAACGAAGCGGTGATGTGCTTTTTAGTGTAATACGTGATCTGGCCTTTAGGCAAGCTTTGGCTAAAAAAAGTGGTCACGTTATGATGAATTTTTTATTTTCTCCTCCAATACATAAGTGCACATATACCCCATATATATTGATCTGTAGGCGATTTGCGTCTATTGGTCTGCGCTCAATCAATTCGTAAGATTTTTTCTTACTCGTTGTCATTATGAGCGCAGTTTTAAGCTGTCAATACCATAGGACTGTCTACCCGGCTGACTTCTCTCGTCTGTTAGGAGTCGGGCAAGAAACCTATTGTCGTTATCTTTGGTCGCCACGAATCAAGGAAAAAGCCTGGCAAGCGACAGGCACACGACAGTCAGGAAAGCCTGTTGTTTCTATCCAAGATTTCAAAGTCAAAGCTGAAGCCTTTTTACCTTCGATAGATAGCAAACGCTGCTCAGTTGATTTGTTTATCTCACCGAATCAGTTTTTTGATTGGCGGAATACAAAGCAGCTAGCGAGCTTGCACGCTAATTGGTTGGAGATAGACACCAAAGGCCATGAGATCCTTTCGGAAGATGATGAGCTGAAAGTTATCTCTGAAGTCTTTAGCCAAATCACACAAGCAGGCTTACCAGAACCAACTGGTTATATTTTATCCGGCACAGGCGGTATACACCTTTATTGGATTTATGCAGGTGTAGAAGCTTACAAGTGGCGTGTAGATATCTGGCGCAACATCACCACGAAGTTAGGTAAAGCGTTGACGGGTAGTGAGCTATGGCATGTCGATTGGGGAGCTAGCCGCGATCCAGCCCGTGTAATGCGAATGATAGGCACCTATCACGGCAAGTCAGGCCGCTTAACCCAAGGTTATATAGGTGGCCCTTTTTACTCGTTTTCTGGTTTAGCCCAAGCGCTTAATGTGTCTTATAAGCAGCCAGTTCCGGCTGTTGCAAGCAGTACAGTTGCTGTATTGCCTAAGAAGAAAGCTACAGCTGTAGTAAGCCCAAGTGATAAAAATAAAGTCACTGGCCGCCACACAATCGGCCAATGGTGGGCAAAAATCTACTTTCATACGCTTAGCCATTTTCGTAAGACAGGTGTGCCAGAGGGTAAGCGTGACTCCGTAGCGTTTATTCTCTATGTCGCTCTACGACACATGAAGTCGAGCGAAGAAGATGCCTTTCAAGACATTCTGACGCTGAATGATGAGCTGATTAAGTTACCCAAAGACCAGCCTTATCAAATACCTCAGTACGGCCCGTAAAACGCACTACAAGTACCGTAAAGATTCAGTAGCTGACTATTTAGAACGCTTATTAGGCGTTGATAGCAGCTTTTTGTTTGAAAATAGTAAAACACCACTCTCACCAGAAGAAGTAAAACAAGCTCAATCTGAAGCAGCACAAACAACCGCGCAAACACGACGGAAGCAGACCCTTAACCAACTATTGGATGCAGTGAAAAAGCTTATGGAGGCTGGCCTAAATGCCACACAAGTAACCATTGCTGAACTAGCTGGTAGGTCAGTTCGAACTGTTAAGCGCTACTGGAGTGAAATTACAAAAGGTAAAGGGGGCATTAGCTCTGCTTGTATATATTCCCCCCCCTTAGAAAGATGGCACCTTATTGTTACTCCATTGATAAAAGTAGGTGTTTTCTTTTGTTGTGTAGGTATCTGTTATTAAGGGTTGTAGGAGTAAGGTGGGCAGAGTGAGTAAAAGTTGTGGGTAAGCTTAAGGGCAGTCTTTAGCTGTCCTAGCTTATCCATCATCTTTTGCCACGGCTTGCTGTCCACCTTGAATCCACTGTAGTTGCTTGTCTGAACACTGGTGTTATTGATTGCGGAGAGCAAATTTCCGGTCTTGTGACCGTGTAACAGAATTTTGCAGTCTTGATATGATATCAATTTTTGATACCATAAAAGTATGAATAATAGACATCGGCGTACGTTGCAGCGTGTTTTTCAAAAGCCAACACTATCAAGCATTGCTTGGCGTGATATTGAGGCGCTGTTTAAGGCGGCAGGTGGTGAGATTCATGAAGGTGCTGGTTCTCGTGTTCATGTGGTATTGAATGATGAGGTAGCCACTTTCCACCGACCCCATCCTGAAAAGGAAGCCTGCAAGGGTGCGGTTGAATCTGCTAAACGGTTTTTAGAGCAGGCTGGAGTTAAACCATGATTAGTTACAAAGGCTACATTGCCTCTGTCACTTATGATGAAGAAGCAGAGGTATTACACGGGCAAATCACAAATACTCGTGATGTCATCACATTTGAGGCTGAGAACGTCAAAGATATTAAGCTGGAAATGAAACGTTCTATTGATACTCATATAGAGTTTTGCAAAAGTATTGGGCGTGAGCCTAGCACACCATTTAGTGGTGAGTTTTTAGTTAGGACTACACCAGAGCATCACGGCGTGTTTATGGCTGCAGCTAAAGAGTCTGGGCTTAGTTTAAATAAATGGGTTGATCAAGTATTAATGAAAGAAGCTGATAAAAGTGGCCCCTTGCTATAAGGGGCTTACCTGAACACTGATGTTACTGGTTGCGTGAAGCAAATTTTAGATTAAACGTGATTTCGTCACGCATTCATTGTAAGAATTACAAGCATGAACAGACAGACTAGTTTTTATCCACAAAATCTGTGGGTAAGGCTGTTGATAGCCATGTTGATTAGATTTAGGTGAATCCTGATTAACTGGATTGAGGGCTTGGTCAGACGGCTGAATTTAAAGCTCTGATACAGATAAGCTCGTCGAAAAATAAGGAGAAGAGATCAAAGAAGCAATTAAAAAGGAAATGGGCACTAAACCCCATCCAGCGAGACTTTTTAGTCTTTGTAAAATGAGCAAACTGCTACACTATATAAATAAAGCTGTTTGATGAGTAGTCGATATGGCAGATAACCAATACTTGCTTAAGTCTGATCAAGGCAAAATAGTTAAAGCCTATGATGGGGTATCATACACAGTGTTCTTTTTTGGGCCTCTTCCAATGTTGTTCTTCAGAAGGGATTTTCCAGGCATTATTCTCTTGCTTATTAGTGTACTTACTGTTATTGGCTTTTGTGTAATTGTAGGTCTTATAAGAGGCTATTATCCTCACCCATTAGATCACTTTGTAGGATTTTGTTTAGTTTTAGCTTGGTCGTTTTTTTATAACGGCTGGCATCGTAAACGCTTGCTTAATGAAGGTTACCAAGTTATTGAAAAGCAGGATATTTCTAGACGAGTTCTTGTACTTTAAAGGAGGGTTAGGTTGCTCTACCTTCAAAATCCAGTCGTTCTTTAAGCTACCAAAAAATCGCTTCACTACAGCACTATCCCAACAAGCGCCTACATCTCCCATTGAAGACCTTATTCGATGTTTTTTTTGCTTTGGACCATGACCTCAAAGTGTGTAACAAAACTGCTCTGATAGCTCATCGCAACGTATATAAACAAAACCATAGGGAAAAATTGTTAATCGGGTCAGAGCGGATATTTTCAAGCCACAACGTTCAAGCTAAGCTGGTTGGCGCTTGGAGTTCTGTCTTCTCTAAGGTACAAGGGCAATAATGGTTATAAGAAGCTCTTATTCAATTTAAACTTACTAAAAACAAACGTCCCAAAAAATTTCCGATGAATGGCCGCTTTTTATATCAATTATATATTGTGAAATGACCAAATTATTGGTACTTTCATCAACAATTTCCATGCTATGAATGGATATAACCATGAAAATGAGAGTAGCCTATTTTTATATATTCCGGCATTGGTCAATTATTGTTTTAAAGTATAATGACTTAAATATAGGTGATAGGGTTGAATAGTGGCTCAATATAGATTCCTGGGGGCTATATTAATAGCCCTACTAAATCACTTAATAACCCTTTACCACGACGTTTTA
>NZ_JAPMOU010000105.1 GCF_028858535.1 Spartinivicinus poritis | reverse complement strand
TCATGGGTAATGGATTAGCTGAGTTTGCAGATTAGGTACTCAGTTACACCTAAAAATGATTCGTTATGGGTATATATGACCACTGCTGAACGGGGGCTTTCCAAGAGTGTGGCAATTAAGTATGAAGACTAGGGAGGCACCAAGTTTTGCATATTCCTTCGCAAAAAAGAGTAAAGGAGTGTAAAGTTTATAGCCGTGTCAAGGAGAGTTGACTAATGTGGTATATTTTAAAGCTCATTTTAGGTAAATAAGTTGTTGTATGAGTAAAATAACAGGTGTATTTGTAATTATCGTATCTATAATCTGTTCTGGTTGTATAAGTATGGAAAAGCGAGTTGCTAAACATCGCGATAGATGCCAACAATATGGATTCATGCCTGGTACCGACGAGTTTGCTCGTTGTGTGGAAAAAGGGGTGACAACCGATGAGCAGCGTTTCCATGATGCCTTTAATAGTGAAAAAGTACGTTGTGAAGAAGAGTATGAAGGGAACAAAAAAACAACGGAGTGCTACAAGTACTAATATAGTGTTGAATCAGTTTTTTAACTAATTTGTACCTGCTTAATCTAGGTTAAGCAGGCGTTGTAGGGTTAGGTGAGGAGTTATTTTAGAATAATATTATTTACTACTGCATTTAACTCAGGCTCATATTGCTTAATGACTTTATCATAATCAGTCTTGAAATCTGTTTGGCAAGAAATTCCTGTTTTGTATACTTTAATATAAATACTGTTCTTTTTGTTACCCACTGCTCGACTAAACATTTTTCTGATATAGCAGTTGTTGGTGTCCTTACTATTCTTGTCTATTTTCCCAAAACTAAAGGCGGTATAATACCGGTTGCCATCAGAGAGATGCTCTTTTTTCTGAGCTAGGAAATTGGTTCCTTGAAAGTCTTCAATAAACTGTCCATATTGCCCTTCAAGACGGTTAAATTCAATTTCAATAACCTTTTGTATTTGATCGGAATTATTTGTAGTTTCAGTAAAACGAAAATACTCTCTGGTGATATTTGTGCCTAAATGACCGCCACTTTCTCCGCCTTTATCATAGTCTTCATATCCTGACTGAGAATCTTGCTTATCAAGCTGCCAATTACTTGGTATTTTAAACTTCAGGCTAGGGCTTCTTGATGAGACAAAGTAGCCATCTTGAATATTGCGAATAGGAGCTGCACATCCTACTAATAAACTGACTAAAACAAGGGTAACTATTGCTTTCACTTCAATGTTTCCGTATTGAGTTATAAAAATTAAGGCGCGAACGATAGCAAAGATGACGTGATCAATCCACATTCATTGATCAGAAAAATCCTTTTTTTCATAGCAGTGTTTAAAAGATGGTTGGGTTAATAAACTAAACATATATGGCTAGGCGTTAATTATTAATTTAATGAATTACTGTCAGGTATTCAGTAATGGATATGTTTCTTACTCCATCGTTCCTATTCACTGTAACAGTAGCTATGTAAATCAATCAGTTACTGTTAGCTATACCTGATTGATGGGGTATTGCCAACCATTCAGGGCGAGGATTGAACTAGAAGCTGTTGTTAAGCCTGCTGGCAACTATCTGCTGTCTGTGAAGCGAGGGAAGGGTAAGTTATCATCAGGTGTCAAACAATCTTCGCTTACTCTCTACATCATGGGAACCATGGCAAAAGTCTGGCTTCAATTGTTGTAGGTTGTGTAATAGCTTTAGCTTATACTACCAAATGTTCAGATATGACTTTCTCTATGGCTGGTGGTTTATCGGATTATGGGCGGTGTAGGCATGAAGTATAAAAGCTATTTAAAACTGATTCTGTTAATGCCTGTGTTTGGTCCTTTGTTGATTTGGGCTGCTACATTTCTTATAGAGCAAGTAGTTAATCCAGACTGGATAGATGATCTACAAGGCTATGTTTTTGTTAATTTAGTGGGGTTAGTTTACCTTGCTATACCTTACTTAATTGCCCTGATATTGGGGTGGCGAAATATGAAGGATTTAACTAATAAACAGGCATTTAACTCGGTATGTTTGTTTCCGCTGATAGTGGTTGTGTTTACATTACTGTATTTACCGGTTTTTATCTTAATGACCAGTAGTATAGAAGCCCTTTTCACTATGCAAACTGTGAAAATAATTGGATATATCATAGGGCTAGAGCTTTTAATGGGGGTGCCTTGGGTTGTACTATTTTTGTTGTTTATTCCATTATTAAAACGGTTTAAACTTATCAGTTCAGAGGATAAATAGTTACCATTTACTTCGGGTTGAGCTTTGATTCAAACTAAAAAACTATAGGTAAGCAATAGCTTTACAAACACGTTAGTTTTTAAAGTAGTAAGGGTTGTAAAAAAAGCATTGCCTCGAAAATGCGGACGAAAAGCAATCAGTAATACACGAGGCAATGCAGTAACAACTGGGTCAGAGTTGTTTGAGTTACACAGTAGATATAGTACAGTAATAGTGGTTTTCAGTGCTATTTAGTTCCGACTATTTAAGTTGTAAAACAGACAGAGAATTGATATGTATCAATTGGAGCGACATAGCTTCTCGCAAGGTATTCCATCTTTGTCCCTATCCAGTCCTGTTAAATTGCATTGATTAAGATAAAACTTTGCCTCTTCGCAAGAAGTCATGTGTTTACAGTACTTTTTGTTACCACAGCTAAATCCATGTTTATAGTCTGGCTTAGCTTTAGACTGGGTAATGGTTCTTTTATTTCGGCGCCATTCCCAAGGTGGGACTTGTTGTGTAAGTGGTAATGTCCATATGCCACGTTTGTTTGTTTTTGCTTCTGACTCATACAGCTTAAGCTTTTTGCTATCACTGTAATGGTCATATACCCAGGCAGCCCCTTGTTTGACCAACTCAGCATTCACCCAAGTGTTGCCCAGATAGATGTGAGCAATACTTCTGCCGTATTTGTCTTTTGTTTGAACATCTGCTTTTACAGTTTTTTGAAAAACCATACTTGACAAGGCTTGTTTGGCTTTTTGGCCGTAAGGCTGTGCCTTTTCAGGGGTATCGATTTCTGCAAGTCGTATTTTCACTTGTTTTTTATTGTTTGTTAGCAGTGTAAGTGTATCGCCATCAGAAATACTAATTACCTTACCTTCAAGTGCTGTTGCTAGTGAAGGAGTTAGCATCAGCAGCAATATAGTCAGTTGTCGCATATTGATTTCCTTTGTTAATGGGTAGCCCATTTAAAAATTAGCGAGCGGGTATTGTCAAACTACCATCTGGTTTCACTGTTTTTTCTGAGATAAATACGACACAAATAGTACAGGGCACCTAGCATGCCATCGAAGTAACGCCTTGATTACTAATTTACCGGAAGGCCAGAGACGGTAAAATTATAAGGGGTGCTTCCAGAAAACTATGTTGGCGTACAAGGGGGGATGGATGGTACGTTTGTTTGCAAAGGCAACTAATTATTTTGCAAGAGAGGTAAGCAATGTTTGTTACTGGATTATTGCAAGGTAGGTGTTGTAAAAGTGAATAGATAGGGAGTAACAGGGTATTTTTCAGAAGGCTTCCGCTGTATATCTTCATCAAGGTGGTAATGAGCTCTAATTAACAAGGGGCTAGCTAGCCCCTTACGTTTTTAAATTGCGCTAATACTTAAGAGCTTTTGACTGACAAAGGCTGTATTAAAGTTTGTTGGTGTTCTGCTTTTAATGCTTTTACTAATCCCCACATCATCACAATGATGACCAATGAGAAAGGTAACGCTACATTAATAGAAGCGGTTTGCAGTGCCTTTAAACCTCCGGCTAATAATAATACAGCAGCAACAGCGCCTTCACCCACTCCCCATATAACCCGGTGAATGGTAGCAGGGTTAGGGTTGCCATGGGATAAAATAGTAGCAACTACCAGCGTGCCGGAGTCGGCAGAGGTGATAAAGTAAGTGGCAATTAATAAAGTGGCAACAAACGTGGCTGTCCAACCGACTGTACCATTATCCAGTGTTTCCAGTGTTGTATAAAGCGCTGAGGTCACATCGGCTTTGACTGCATCAACAATACCGGCTTGACCCACTGCTGCAACCATTTCACCTGCTTCATTTTTTACTTGATGAAATAGCTCAAGTGACAATGCCGTACTGCCAAATAGCGTTAACCAAATAAAACCAAGTAATGTTGGTACTAATAAAACGCCTATGACAAACTCTCTGATGGTTCTGCCGCGTGATATACGGGCGATGAACATGCCAACAAAAGGTGCCCAGGCAATCCACCAACCCCAATAAAAGGCAGTCCAGCTATTTTGCCAACCGCTAGATTGGCTTTCAGCATCTGTCCATAAGCTGAGTGGAATAACATTTGCCAGGTAGTCACCAGTGCTTTGTAAAAAACTATTGAGCAAATAGCGGGTCGGACCATACAACAGTAAGAACCCCATAATAATAAAAGTAAGCCAAAGATTAATACTTGAAAGCCATTTAATTCCTTTACCGACGCCAGTGACGGTTGATAAAGTGGCTATAGCGGTGACTATGGTAATGAGAAAGAGCTGATTGGTAGTTGAAATATCTACCCCAAACATGTGGTGTAAACCAGCGTTCATTTGAGATATCCCTAACCCCATGGAAGTGGCCACTCCAAAAACAGTGGCAAATACAGCTAGCACGTCAACTAAATGCCCCCATGGCCCATACAGTCGATCACCAATTAATGGGTGAAGGGCTGAACGAATAGCAAGTGGTAATTTTTTGCGGTAGCTGAAAAAAGAGAGCGATAAGCCAACCACTACATAAATAGCCCAAGGGTGTAACCCCCAATGAAAATAGGTCAGTCGCATAGCGATTTCAGCGGCTTCTGGGGTCAGTGGTTCTGAAGTAAATGGGTTACCTTGAAAGTGATAAATAGGCTCGGCAATAGACCAAAAAACTAAACCAATGCCCATCCCAGCGCTGAATAGCATAGCAAACCAGGCAAAATAGCTATACTCTGGTTGCTCATCGTTTTCGCCCAGTTTAATTTGCCCATAAGGGCTAGCAATTAACCAAAAACAAAAAAATAGTAAGCAAGCAACTAAGCCGATGTAATACCATTTAAAGTAACTAAGTATCCAGCTGGACATTGCACCAAACCAGCCAGCTACGGTATCTGTTATCAGTACACCACTAATCACAAAAAGTAGAATGGTAAGGAAAGAGATTGTCGAGGAGGTGGGGTCAGTTCCTCTAAAAAAGCCCTGAGTTGATACCATGGGTTAATCCCCTTTTTATATTTATCGTTATATTTTGTTTATGAATTAATTAAGCAGCAGTGATGGTTATTAGTTCGCATGATTGTTATGGAGGAGAGCGGGTATCAGGGCAGTAATGAGAGTATAAGAAAAGCCTAATGCACTGTTTTTTAACGATATAATCCACTATATAACTACCATTTATTAGAATATGCTCCGGCTGATTCTGGCGGAATATACATGTAGTAACATAGTTAAAAGCGACTTTTTTCAGTAAAAATACCGACGATAGCAGATGAAACTGATCTGCTGGATAATTTAGCACTACTGTAGTCGTTTTGAGGTAATAGGAAACTGACTTAGCTGACCATAATCAATATTTGGTCAATCTATTATAAAAAAGTAAGGTAACAATGGTTGATAACGCTACCTATATATTAACAGCCACCTGCCCTAGTCGTTTGGGTACGGTTGATGTCATTACGCACTTTTTATATCAGCAGGGCTGTTATATTAAAGATATGCATAGCTTTGATGATACGGCTTGCCAGCAGTTTTTTTTACGAGCTGCATTTCGCCATGATAAAGGTGATGCTATTGATGTAGAAGCATTTAAATCTCAGTTAAATGAGCGAGCAACGCCATTTAATATGGTATGGCAGTTACATGAGCCTGATCATGTACCAAAAGTATTAATTATGGTGTCGAAGCATGATCATTGTTTAAACGACTTGCTTTATCGTTACCGAACAGGCCACTTAAATATAGAAATTCCTGCAATCATCTCTAACCATCCTGACTTAAAAGGGTTAGCTGAGTGGCATCAAATCCCTTATTACCATTTTCCTATTACAGCAGCAACCAAATCACAGCAAGAAGCAAAAGTATGGGAAGTGATTCAACAAACCCAGGCAGAGCTAGTGGTGCTTGCTCGTTATATGCAAGTACTGTCACCTGAAATGTGTGAAAAGCTAAATGGTTGGGCGATCAATATTCATCACTCATTATTACCTGGTTTTAAAGGGGCCAAGCCTTATCATCAAGCCTTTGCAAAAGGGGTAAAACTGGTTGGCGCAACCGCGCATTATGTGAGTAATGAGCTAGATGAAGGCCCCATTATTACCCAAGGTGTTGAAACAGTAGATCATACCCATTACCCAGCTGAGCTGGCAGAAAAAGGTAAAGACATCGAGTGTCTTACCCTGGCCCGAGCGGTTAAATATCACTGTGAAAATAGAGTGTTTTTACATCATAATAAAACAGTGGTATTTCCGGATTAACTGTATTTTTGAAGACTCACTCGCTTAATTACCTACACAAATTGAGACTGTCGCAAAGCCGATTTCCCCCTTTATCAAAGGGGGAGGTCGAATTCTGCTATCTCTATACTCCTCTATTGCAACACTCTCCATTGGAAGAGTCGTGATATAGCTAGAAAATTATAAAGTGGCATATTGAAGATGCTGTATAAATAACTTGTCTATATCATCACAGCGATGCTGT
>NZ_JAPMOU010000104.1 GCF_028858535.1 Spartinivicinus poritis | reverse complement strand
AAATAAAAATCCAGCCCCATATTTCAACAGCAAGGCTTTTAAAAGCGGCTAAAAAATCACCTTGAAAGGGCTGGTCTATACAGCTAAGATATAGTTCATACTCTTCTAAGCTAAAGCCATACTTTCCTTATATATTTCTCTATGGCTCTGGTGATAGGGACATTCCAATGACAGCGCCTATAACATATTGAATCAATTCTAGTTGCTCCAAAATACTTGGATAAAATTAAAAGGCAAACCTAACAAGATGCATATTTTATAGCATTTCAACTCCAGCCCAATCGAAACTCACCCAATAAGTAGTTTTACTATTACATACAGTAAAACTATGAGCTTCTGGCCCCCACGAGTATTGAGATGTTTCACTTGTCTTATCACAACCGACTTCTTTAAATACTGGAGTAATCGACAGGCACATTGTGATCTAACATGAGCACCTATTATACTGCAGTAACCCAACGAAAACTGAAGAAAATATGACACGGTTTGTACAACAAACGTTAGAAAGTGGCAATCATTGAAGAGTTCATCAGGGCTCATGGTAACGATAAAATAACAGGAACGAGAAAGGCTATCATGAATGGTAAAGGTTTGCGACAGAGCCCTTATAAGTTATTTTTTTATTAAACGCTTTAATTGATACTACGTAGTGTGCTGCATAACGATGCTATTTGATGGGGGCAGCCATCTCACCTGAGTCTCATAAAATGATTCGTAACAGCCATATACCCACACTAAAAAATGAATGTCAGTTTGTAAGAGTGAATTACATCTCATGAAACTATTCGTTATTAATCTGCATATGAGTAATAATATGTTTATTCAATTAATAATCATGTCGCAGTATTTTATGGAAGATAAAAGATGTCAACAAAACTATCGGCAAATGATAACCACTCGACGTCCAACTCTCTTAATGCAGAGAACTTTGATATACCTGAATCAGTTAATATTACTAAAAGTAAGCAACTGGATAAAAATAAGCTAGAACGTAAAGAAAAAAATAAAAATTTGCATTTAAAGTCTATTTTAAGCTTGGTTTCGCAGGGCGCTGCTCGAGCAATATCTGATGAGAAAAATGATGACGAAAGATCTTTAAATGCAAGACGGAAAACACCTTACTTTACTTCATCTAATCCTTCTAAACAGAAAAAATGGCGTTCTAATGGTGCTAAAGAATTAAATAAACCGTTAACCAATCAATCTGTTAAGATTAAAGCAGACTCCACGATACCTAAAAAAGATATTGATTTTGTTGTGGCCGTGCTTAATGAGCTTTATGACATTGAGAAAAATAATAATCAGCTACCAAAGATTATCTCTGCATTAAAAGGCATAACAATTCGATTAGGGCCTATGATAGAAAAAAGCTATGAAGGAGCTGCTGCTGTATATAATGATAAAACGAATACTATTACTTTAGATTTGAATAAAATTAGCCAGTTAGGGTTAACGGTAAGGCAAGTTTTAGTGCATGAAGCATTGCATGCCAGAGATGACCTACAAGCAGAGCAAACTGGTCGTTCATCTATTGGGGATACAGAAACAAAGACTCATCAAATAGAAATGATGTATGGAGCTCAGCTTATTAAGAAAGGATTTATAAAGACACCGTTTGTTAAAAAATTATCTATTGATCCGATTGCCGGTGATCATGTACATCCCTTTAATGAAGCTGAACTATTAAATAATGTACTTAATGACATTTTAGAGCGCCAGAGCCAACCTGACGGAGTGAAAACAGTATGGTATTCACTGGACCAGCAAGACAAACAAGCCTATATTCAGGAAGCATCTAAACGACTGCTTGAAATGCAGCAATCAACGTTAAATATACTAGCTGCTCAACATTATCAGATGGAAGGTAATGCTGACTCTATACCGCAACGATTAGAAAACCTAAAAGCGCTTAAAAACCAGTTACTGAGATTGATTGACCAGCAAGGTATGACACCTGCTAGAAAAAAGTATCTTGACCAGCTAAATAATTCAATTGATGTCTATACAGCACAAGATGGTAGACAAAGAAGGTATGAATCAATCTGGGAAAGAAGAGCAGATATTCTGAAAAAAGGTGATGACTCAAAGCGCAATCAAGATGATAGTACTAAGCTAAAATATAATAGCACTAAAAAAATTAGTGACTTAAAAAATTTGATAAGTACAGCCTCCGATCCAGCAAAGAAAGCTGCATATCTTGACTTACTAAGTAATTACGAAAAATTTTTAAGTGGTAAAGTTGCTGACCCCAGAAAAACCCTTGCATTGCCATTATCGTCAGATGATTTACCGTTAAATGCTTCATTACTAATGATGGAGGAGCAACCAGGTTATATACGGATGTATATCAGCCTTGTGGATGCAAACTATGATGGCAAACAAAAGGAACTTCATTTAGATAGTAATGGTGATGTTATTATCAAGCAAAAAAGCAAAGATGGATTTATTAATTTTAGTTTTGGAACGCCAGCCAGATCACTGGCATGGCAGCAAAAATACAGACTTGATCCTAACCCTAAAGGTACACCAACTTATACACCGATTAGATCGGTATTAGTAAAAACTGACTTTGTGAGAGAATACTTTGGTAATTACATGGAGTCTGAACATTCGCAACGGGATGCACTTAAAGCAAAAATGTTACCTGATGGTAGTGAAATTACTTTAACTAGTGTTGATAGAAAAATAGAAAATCAAATTGGAATTAAATTTAAGAACAACCAATCATTTCAAAGTATATTAAACGAAAATATTTGGAAAGGCTCATTCCAAACTATAGCTTTAGCTGGTTATGAACAGGCGTTATATGATCCTGCTAGAGATGGTGAGTTTGTAGATATAAAAGCACTTGAAAGAAAAATAGGTTTTGGGGATAGGAAGTATCTATTAGATTTTGAAAAAACGAACTCTGATGGTAGTAAAAAATATCTTCCTGCTACACCATTCACTAAAATTGATCAAGATAGTAATGGTAAATTTACCGGTGGCCACTTAAGCTCAAGTGAAACTGCATCACTATATAACTCAAGTTTGGATTTTTTCACTAAGCTGGAGCAACTTCGAGACGGTACTGCACAAAAACAACCATGGTATCAAAATGATCAAACACGCAGTGAGTTTGAGTCAAAGTTAATTAGAATTTTAGAAATAAACCATATAACACCAGGAAGCTTAGTATCTCCTACTACACCTGATCCTCGTTATAGGAATGGGGAAGGTAATAGCTTTAATAAGTCACGATGGGAAGCTCAGTTTGCAAATCAATATTTATCTCATCAAGTATCTCAATCTCAAATTTTTGATTTAGCAGGTAAATTTTCTCAAAAACTTGATACAAAGACGTTAAATAATTTAAGTGAACAGGCATATATCCGTAGTGACTTAGCTGCTGTGAGAAAATTAGTACCAGAATTGACTGACTCAGATGCTGATTTATTAAAAAAGCTATTAACTGGGCAGCTAACAGAAGCTTTGCTTAATAACCAAGAATTGAAAGCTTTGCGCATTCAACTTTTCTTTCATTCACTTAGGCCTGCAGCTGGAGAAATAGACTCAAAGTTTCGAAATGATCCAACTATAAGCCATGATATTGGAAGCAGCAATGCACATATTGTTGAAATAAATAACAGAAAAAATAAAATCGATCCATATCGAATACTAAATGCTAACCCATCTGATGTTGAATATTATGATGGCTCGTATGTCATAAAAGATGACAAATTACAAAGCCATAATCAATTTGAACCTGATACTCAACAATCTACTACAGAGTACATGCAAAACTTAGATGCTCCCTTTACCGGAGGTATATCAGGCACTACACGGGATATCTCTAGGGTTTATCAATCATTATTTGGTAATATCACACTTCAACAGTATTGGCAGTTTCAACTAGCAAATGCAGCTTTTATGATTCGCAATGGATATCACTCATTTTTTGAGACGTTGTATGTTGCCGCACGATATGCACCAGACGGTGATAATGGAATTGGCAAAGAAATTATTACGATATTCGATCGCTTAAACCAGCAAGGAGAATTAGGTGAAAAGCCTCAAGGAGCAATATATCAAGAGGTAATGAATAAAATTTTACCGATAGTTAATGACGGAATTGATACAAATAGTCGACTTACCATGCCTCCATATCCAGGAGAAAATAGCCGAGAACGCCTTGTGTCATGGAACCAGTTTAGGGATGAAGGTGTAGTAAAGTTAATGGCTACCAATGGGGTTAATGATAAGGTTAGATTGGCACCACAGTCGCTTTATGTTGGCCTCAGCCAGTCAAGTCTGCCTAAAGGGCGATGTAGTGGTTTGACGGAGGCCTATTTACAAATGCTGAGCCAAGGAAATGGTGTAGAAAGTAAAAATAAATTATTTGATACTTTATTTACTCATTCAGCAATTTACCAGCGAGTCAAAGATGGGACTGTTAGCCAGCAGGAAATAAATGAGGCTGCAAAATTTACAAATCTCATTGATGATCTGCATAGATCAAATCAGCTTGCACCTGCGGACAACTCTTTAAAATTGATTGGTGAGTTAGGCATTAAGCATATTGTTAAAAAACTATCAGACTCTGGTGATCAATATCTGATGCTAAATACGGGTAATCATAGCTTAGCGGTCGCAAAAAAAGGGGAGAAGTATTACTTATATGACCCTAACTTTGGAGATGTTGAAGTTAAATCATCTAGTGACTTAACGCGAGTCTTAAAGAAACACTTTAATTTATCATTTACCAGCCAAGGTAATAAAAATCTTGCAGAACTTTATCAAACACAATTATCAGCAGACAAGAAGCCGGTATTTACGGTTTATGCGTTGGATACTCAAAATAGCAAAGTAGTCGAGAAAACTACAATATTATCCCAGTTCATTAATAGTGATCGATTAATGACGGAGCGAGATCGCTTGATGCAGCTGGGTGAAGCTGAAATTGACGGAACAAAAATCCATTGGACTACCCTGTATGATATGGGCGCTAGCCTTAATGGCAAACGACTGATGGCTGCTGACGTACAGAAGTTACAGCAAACAGGCCGCTTTGATCAATTACAATTTGATCGAGCCTTGCTTGGTGAGTTTGTCACTCAACGGGTTCAAACTCTCGATCACTCCCTGTCTTCTACTGCACAATGGTTGAAAAAAGTGGTCAACCAAAGAGAAGATAGTAAATCATTATTAACCAATTTAACTGAAGGGCAAAATACGACAATTGCTGATGATTTTCTAACTTCAGTCAAACAATATATTAATAACCAGTTAAATGTTGACCCTGAATTCTGGCAATCTTTAACCAACAAAGTCAAAACCAATAGTCATTTGGCAACAGCCAATAGTGTATCGAGTAAAGTGGGTAAAGGTTTGCAAGGGTATGGCTATTACCAGAACATCATGGGCATTTTCAATGCCTTGCGGCGGAGTAACCAACCAGGGGTTGATCAAAGTGAAATTAATAAGGAAGTTGGCTTAGCTGCGGGAGGGTTGGCGACAGACTTATTAGAGCCTCTAGCAGAAAAAGGGCTGCAAAAAGCTGGTTTGTCACTGGTCAATCGCTTTGGTCAGTCAGCTTCTACAGCAGGTAAGTTCGCCAGTAAGCTAGGCACTGGATTAATGCGAGCCGGTGGTGCTGTATTGGGAGTATTAACCTCGGGATTTGATATTTATTCGGCAGTTGACTCCTTTAAAAAGTTAGCATCAGAAACTGACCCGAAAAAACGCCAGGACTTAATTGTCAACGGTTCTTTATCCGTAAGTGGTGCCGTAGTTGGTATTGCTACTGCTGTGGCAATTGGGATTGGAGGCACCGCGGCAGCTGTTGCGGGGCCCATTGGGGTGGCTGTTGCTGCGGTGTTAGCTATCGGTGGGCAAATTTATAATGCAGTACGGCAAGTAGAAGAACTTGAAAAGTGGACAAAACTATCTTCTAGAGAGAAGTTCGATGCAGGGTTTGCGGCATTTTTTGGAATACCCCAACGTGAGAGTATCATGAAGCGTGTAGTTGAGGGTCAAGCAAGAGATAATATAGATGGTGAGTTAGCTAAACAAGGTGCTGCGCAGATATATAATTCAGATTTAGATACTATTGCCTACTCAAAAGGTAAAGTAAAGGTTGATGTTGAAAGGAAGTACTATATTCAAGTTGGATATTGGGTTGATGACTGGGCAAGTGATTTAGGTGGTAGCTTTAAGTACAACAATGTCCAACATAACTTAACTAAACAGGAAGCTGAACAGTATCTGAAAGCTAATGCCAGTAGACTAAAAGAGTCTTACGGACAATCTAGTGATTTTGTTAGTGTTAGCATGCTAGAGTCCGTAAGTGATCGGAAATATAACCCTAGTTTACATGAAACTGATGATGATATTGACTTGTCTGATGAAATAAAAGGCTCAGCTGAAACCAAAATGTTCCAAATTGATACAGACGGCCAAAATAGTAAAATGGTTAAAGAGGTAACCTCTTATGAAGAAACCTATCGCGTCAAAACTGGAACAAAATTAGTAGGCAACAAAGCTCCTCGTGTAGTAGACGTTTATGAAACAAGAACAAGGACAGTCACACCAAAGCATAACCTAAAAGCTACTGTGTATAATAATGCAGGAGAAAATGCAGCTGTTATTCAATCTGTTGAAAATGATGATAAAAAATCAGCCTTTATAAACTTAGGAGCCGGTAAGGACAAAGCTAAGGGCTTTATCAATAAAAATAATATCTTTGTTGTGGGTGAAGGTGAAAAAACATTTACTGGTGGAAAAAAAGATGATGCCTTTATTATTTCGGGTAGTAGAGCACCTAATAAAGTCAGTCAATTAACGGCAGGTGAGGGTAATGATACGGTTATTGCTCAGGGGGATTTAACTGATCGAACTGAAGATACGG
>NZ_JAPMOU010000103.1 GCF_028858535.1 Spartinivicinus poritis | reverse complement strand
TCTGACTCATACCAACACCTTAATGCTTGATACTTATTATCTCTCATTAAAGTGTCCGGTTCCATTAGACCAGAACACTTCTTCGATCTTTAGTCCTTTGAGGCTAGCTAACTCATGAAAAATATTACCTAGATGCTTTAGTATTTTTCCATAAATAAGCTTCTGCCTTTTTTTGGGAATAAAAACAACATGATATTTACAATCCCATCGAGTATGAGACAAACTCTTGTACTCTCTTACTAGGTTGTTCCTTCTTACGCTTTGTCGAGCTCAGAAGGTACCTTTACGCCTGTAACGGTAAAACCTATTTGAGTCCCCCAGCTAAACTGGGGGTTTAGCTTAGTTAATTATCTAGTTAAAATTACATACATTTTTTTTTTACTATTTCCCATGACAACCTCTGCTTTATGGATAATGGAGTAGTTGTCCCATATTAGAATATCTCCCTTTTTCCACTGATGTTTATATATAAACCCGTCATTTAGAACAGAAATAATTTTATTTTTAATCTCGTCACAGCAGCTTAAGTTTGAGTTAAATTTATGTTTAAATGTAATGTATTTTTCTATTGCAATTATACACTCCTCTCCTGTATCCGGATGTTTCTGAATTATCTTTTCATTGACAAATGGATATTTTTTTATTCTTGATTTATCATTACTACCCTTAAGATAATAGGTTGCAACAGCTAGTCTTAAGTTTTTTTTATCAACATCATCTAGTTTTTTAAATGTTTTGATACTATTGCATATATATGTTTCTCCTTTTTCTTCAGCAGGTGTTTGACATTGTATCAAAGTAAACCTGCATATTTTTTGGGTAGAATTTCTATCATTATGCCAAAAATTTGTGTTACTTATCTTAATATTAGATTTATGAGTGACGTAATTTACATATTTATTAAAACCTAATAAATAGTCTTTTCCGTATACAACTAAAGGAATACTTATTTTTTTTGCAATAGAGAAGAGTAGAGCCTCTGATGGTGGATATCCTTCAATATAAATAAGCCTGTATTTTTTCAATAAAAACTTGAAATGCTCTACTTGAATGATATCAAATTCTGATCTAGTAATCTTAAACCCAAAGAAATTACTTTCCTCCACACCAACAAGCCCTTTTCTAGAAAAAATATAATTAATGTTTTTTAATCTGCTTGTAATTTTTTAATTATTAACTTTACCCTAAATTTCTAAGGTATGGTGATATTACAATTTAACTACGTTTATTTGGACCTGTTGTTTCCCCTCCAGGTCTTCCACCTATAAAAAATATTAAAGAATGAGTATGGTCGTGTTCATGTTCGTGTTCGTGTTCGTGTTCGTGTTCAGAAACTATCCCGTCAAATGGTCCTGCAATAGCAAGGGTATTATTGCTAATGGGGAAAATGGCTGGACATTTTGTCTTCATTAGTCCAATGATATTTTTACAATCAGGCTGTAAATAATATTTTTTTCCAACAACTAAGGAGGCCAAAGGATGTGATGGGGAAAGTCCATCAGTATTAAACATCCCTCCTCTCACACATATTCTACGTTCTTCTCCTTTGATACCATTTTCATCAGCAATTCCAAAAAAATCATCCTTGAAAACTTCACATCTTTTTTCGTTCCAAGTTACTTTTTCAGCTTCAAGTGTAACGTCATTTATAGCTATAAATAAAACTCCATTTTTACCACTAAACTCAGGCGAAGGTAACGCAACACTACCAAATGGCAGGTGAGAACTAGAAAACTCAGCATCACCTTCATATGGGCTTTGTTCCATTAGTATTTTCATTCCTAATATGATAAAGTGACGAGCTATACTAGGACCACCATCCATGCTTATTAGAGCTATAAATGCTCGTTTATCGCTTTTTGCAACTGATAATATTTGAACATTTTTTTCATTAATCAAGAGTGTGTGAGGATTTCCAGTCTCCGTTATAATATCCTTAACATTAAGTGCACTGATGTTAATTTTTATCACCACTGCACTAAAGCTTTTTTCTTCTCCGCTAAGGGCATTTTGTTTTATAATAACAATTTTAGCAATATTATCCTCATAATCCTCCATAACAAGGCAGTCCACCCATTCATCATTATTATCTACAGATAAATTTGCTATTACTGCTTCTCCAACAACACTTGTTATTCCTTGTTCTTTAACAATAACTAGCCCAACTCTTATTTGATTGTTATCATCAATAAAGCAGCTTAAAAATTTATTAGCATCATTATCACGCTTAATAAAACGTAATATAACACTACGGTATCCAGTAAGTCTAACTGCAGTATTTGAAGAGTGACTACCAAGAGGAGTTATAGTATTATTACTCATATCATATGTTTTATAAAGCAAAGGTAATGCTTCAGTTGTATCACGCATCCAATAGCCCTGAATCACTATGTTACTACCTTCTGCAGATGCAGCTGTACTGAATGTTGCATTCTCAGTAGCTAATAAAGATGGCATCGATGGTTCCCATAATTCTAAAGATGGGCTAGATTCATTAATACGTTCTTTTGCTGTAAATCCATAAATATTTTTCCCTATTTGAACAAAGCCTAAGCCTTCCTCTCTATCATCTCTGTATCTGCCTACTAAACCAATTGGCTCTTCTCCAGGACCAGGGGCAGGAGAAATTTGTAAAGTTTCTAATGAAGAATATATTAACGCTCCATCTTGTTTATTACACCTAATAGCAACCACTCCAGTGTACCTTTTATTAGCATCATCATCTAAGTGCATTGCCACCACATATAAATTTTCTTTTAAGCGTATAATTGCGTTATGTTTATGTTCATTACCAGCACGAACTAAATTATATGTAATACCATTTGAGTCGATTAAATCAATGATAGTTGGCTGATCACTGCCTCGCATTAACTGATAGCTAGGCACATCGACTTCTATCTTATAAATTAAACCACTAACATATCTAACAAGATCTCCTCTATTTACCTTTTCACCTAACTCAAATTTTTTACATAAACCATCTTCCTTTTTCACATTAAGCAGACAATTTTCTATTTCAAGCCCTTCTCCTATTTTAATATCTTTAAGAGAGTTTGCATTCTTATCACTCCCTAATAGGCTATTTTTAGCTGGTTTTTGTATATTGCTATAACAAACTGCATTAGGTGAAATATCACCTTTTCCTATTTTATTTTTAGAGGCTAAATTACCAACTCCAGGCAGTGATGAAATATCTAAATCTTCTGTCTTAATGCTAATTCTTCTATCATTATCGATTTCAATGCCAGTACCTGGTTGATAATCATTAAGATCATTTCGTTTTTTCCAAATTATTTCTTTAACAACACCACTGTTATCTTTAACAACATCAGTAATCGTCCAAATACTACTATTGTAATTGTGGAGATTGTTATTACGCACTTCCACTGAAACACCCGTAGCAATCTCTCCTGAAGGGTCATCATTAAAGTCTTCAGCAAGCTCCCAAGATGAACTCTCTCTAGCAATCCACACTCGATTATTTGCCTTATTATTTTGACTAGTTAATAAGACACGGTCACCCTCCTTCAGAGGGTAATCATCAATAGGTAATAGTCCTCCATCATCTAAAATACTGGTAGGAATAGTCCAGTCTGCAATCGCTTGTACATCTGACTTAAACTTCCGGCTTGCTTTTAGCTCATCTTTAAGTGCATCTATGTCAATATTAGAGCTTCCCCCATTGCCGTTTCCTCCATTACCAAGGTTGTTCAAGCGTGTAGCAAGAGTTAAGGGTGTTATCGCTTTATCATTGACAACACCTTCATTAACTTCATCCTGTGTTGCAATGAATAGTACACCTTCTACTGCTTTTGTAGCTGAAGGCAATACACTAGAGTCCAGCTGACCAGAAGTTAACTGACCTGCATTTATACCAGTTAAACGAGAGCCATCACCAATAAAGCCTCTTGCTTGCACATCGTTATTACCAAAATCAATCAAGTTTTCACTTTCAGTTGTATTGGTATCAAGCAGGTTAAGATTTGAGTCAATTAAATCACAAAAATCCTTTTCAGTAGGAATACTCCCAGTTATAAAACGTCCTTTTAGCTCATCTCTGGTCTTTTTGGTCATGGGTCTCGGTCATCCTTACATTGTAGGTTTTACAATCAATATCATCTAGTGTTCACCACAAAATTGAGTTTGACCATATACTTAAACTAATCTTTACACAATTTGTGTTATTCATCATCTTACAAAAACCATATTTTACTGCTTGTAGATACTATCTTTCACAACTACACTCAAGTTACTTGAACCATAGCCGACTAACTTATAATTTTTTTATTTTCAGCCCAAAATCACCTACTTCAATAGTGATTAGAAAATTCTAAGAGTTTAATTTTTAATTAAACTGCTTTAGTATAATATTCAGTTTGATTTTTATATTGTGGATCACGGAATAGGCTTTTGGAGTTCCGGCCATGCTTTTTTTAACTTGGTAGGATTAAGTGTATTTTTCCAAATGCCTAAAGTGAAGTACCAGCCAAATAACGTTTCAATCGAGCATCAGCCGTTAAATAAGCTATTTGGGCAGTGACTCAAACCTGTGTTTTATCAAATGTTTCGCCCAAATTCATAACGATTAATAAAAAGCCCAATAACAAGATCATGCATTTGATTGGTCTTTGAAATGCAAATGGTTTTTCTGGTAAGGCGTTTAATTCGAGCCCTCAATGTTAAATGTTTTCGTTCAATTTTTCGGGTATTTCTTTTACCTATCAAGTGCTTCTCTTTAGGAATATGATGGCTATAAGTTCCCCAGTCATCCGTACAAAATAGTTTAATACCGAAGGGTTTCAATAATGATTTTAGCTTTATAAAGGCTTTACCCTTGCGAGAATCGAGTATATACGCTAGTACATTGCCAGATACGGCATCGATCGCATGCCACAGCCAGCGCTGATTGCCTTTCTTCTTTACAAAACTCCACATCTCATCGACTTTTGCCACCAATACTTTTTCCAGCTTAACCTTGGTATCACTGGGATTTTCTAATTGTTCTAACCGCTCATTATTAACAGTGTGTAGCTCAGACCCTTTTTTTTAATGACCGTATTTCGGCTAATGCCCAGGACTCTGGCTACAGGGCAATCGCATATAAATTTACACGGAGCAAACTAGCTTCATTAAATACTCATGATCCCAACCAGCAGAAAGCCTCTTATTTTTTATACCAATTTTATAAGTGTCATCTTGTTTAAGAATATTAAGGGCTGTGTGGTTCATGACTTCGACTGACACTCAAGTTAGGCCGACTGCGTCGGCGGCTATTTAACTGGTGTTCTTCTGTAGGCGCTACTGCTTAGCGCGGCTTTTTTAAACACGATTGGGTAATCCCTTCCTTCTGCTATCATCCCCACCTTCACTTTATACCGCCGTTGAGGTTTACCGATTCGCATTCCCTCCCCTTACAAACGCATGCTCACCGTGATGAGCACCTGGTGGTTGTTCTACCAACAGCACCGGGACACCTTACGCCCAGCCATTGTTGATAATATTATTAAAATTCTCAGTTGCGGCTTAAGCGTCCGGGGGTATGCTATTTTCCGCTGCAGTAACGATAAGTGTAGTCATACCAAACGGATTTACTTTAGCTGTAAAGGCCGGTTCTGCCCAACCTGCGGTAAAAAACTCACCGAGCAATGGATTCAAAAACAGCAAACCATTCTCCCCGATCCCCCTTGGCAACACATTACCTTTACGATGCCTGGTGAACTATGGGAGCTGTTCAAACTCAACCGGTTTTTACTCAACGACCTCAGTCGATTATCCGCTAATACCCTGCTGAAATTCGCTAAAAATAAAGGCATTACTCCTGGTATTTTTACCGCACTCCATACCTTTGGCCGAGATCTTAAGTGGAATACCCATGTTCATTTATCGATCACGCTCGGAGGATTAACCCTAGACCACAGGTTGTGGACACCCCTTTATTTCCCGCAACAATCCATTAAAAAAAGAGGGCGCTATGGCATTATCGACTTACTACAAAAGCATTATGACAAACTCATATTTCCTGAATCCCTGCAAACGATTGGCGCCACTTACTCTGGCTTTACTCGTTGGCTAGATTCTCATTACCAAAAAACTTGGATCGTCCATTTCGCTAAACCCAATAAAAACCATAAAAAGAATGTCTCCTATTTGGGCCGCTATATTAAACGTCCTCCTTTAGCCATGTCTCGATTGGAGCATTACGATGGCCACAAAGTGATTTTTAATTATAGCTAGAAAATCATAAAGTGACATAGTCGATTCGCTCAATAAACAGGCTGTATAGCTGGAAAATCATAAAGTGACATGGCTACTCTCATCATAAAGCGTGCTATCAGTGAGTATAGGGTCATCCATTCTATGCCACATTATAGATTTCCAGCTATATCTCGATCACAACACCAAAATCTATCGCCGATTTACCTGCTCTGCCGCTGACTTCATGGATCGATTTACCCAGCATATCCCGAATAAAGGCTTTCGAATGATCCGCTATTATGGCTTCCTGGCTAGTCGGGTGAGAGGTAAGCTTCTACCCAAGGTGTATCACCTGCTGGGCCAATCCGAAAAAAATGCTATGCCCCTTCGCTGGCCTGGCCTACTGAAGAAAACCTTTGGGAAAGACCCTATGGAATGCATCCTCTGCCAATCGAAGCTGGTGTTAATGGGAAAGCAGGTGGAGCTATCACAACAGGCACTTCACAAATACCATCGCGAACTTGCTCTTCAAAAACCGATTTATGGTGCTCCATAGGGAAGGTCCGCCTAACATTCAGGTTTGGTTGCAAAATAAACAGTTTTTTGCTTCAAATCAGTGAAACGTTGAGCAGAGATAAACTCATTTAGTGATCGTCTTTCTTTCGCTTTATTAACTAATAAATCAGTAGTCGTATAATTAGGCTTTCAAATTCCTAAGTATCGAGTAGTCAATAAAGCCATTTATGTAGCGTTAGGTATCAACATGGAAGGGCATAAAGAGCTATTAGGGCTATGGAT
>NZ_JAPMOU010000102.1 GCF_028858535.1 Spartinivicinus poritis | reverse complement strand
TTATTAAATTCCTAGTCAAATTAAGTGAAATACTGTGACCAGGTATTTTACAGATTATTTACCATGATTGGTATTAGTTACTGGCTTGTTTTCGGCCTCAGCCTCATCTTCTGGAGGTAACAGCGAATGACGCCACAAGCCTTACAATATTTAGCGAGCCAACCATGGGCGCTAGAAACTAAAACCCTAGCAGTAATGAAAGACATAGCCGCCAGGGAATGGCAAATAACCGAAGCCGTCGCTAAGCAATTTGGTGAGCGATCCGGGCCAAATTCAACTAAGCGTGATGGCGTCACATTAATAGGCGTTAATGGTGTCATTAGCCGGTATGCCAGTCTATTTCATGCGGCTTGTGGTGGGGCATCCGTTGAAACCCTGGCCAAAGAATTTAACCAGGCCCTAAGCGACCCTGACACCAACGCCATTATCCTAAACATTGACTCACCAGGCGGCCAGGTTAACGGTATTAATGAACTGGGCGAGATGATCCACGCCGCTCGTGGTACTAAGCCTATTGTTGCCTATGTGGGTGGTGCTGGATGCTCAGCGGCCTATTGGCTGGCAACGGCAGCGGATGAAATAGTATTGGATAACACGGCTAGCGTCGGCTCGATTGGCGTTGTAGCCACTTACGTTAAACAAAAACACGACGATAAAGACGTGTTTGAAATGGTATCGAGCCAATCACCCAAAAAACGGCTTGAACCAGATAGCCAAGATGGCAAAGCCACTTACCAAGCTGAATTAGATCAATTAGCCGATATTTTTATAGACCGGGTGGCACGTAATTTAAGCGTGAGCCGCGACGATGTATTAGCAAAATTCTGTCAGGGAGGCACTGCCATTGGTCAAACAGCTATTGATAAAGGCATGGCGCACCGGCTTGGCAGTTTAGAAAATTTAATTACCGAATTACAAAAACGGAAAACAACTAAAAACATGAGTGAACACTTTTCAATTAATGTTGCTGGCGAAGCAAACACAACCGAAATAGCCGCGACATTAAAACAACAATTTCCAGAAGCGGTTAGCGCACTGATAGCAGAGTCAGTAGACAGTGAGCCAAGTGCCTTAAGCGCTGCAGCAGAGATAGCCCAAGCCTGCATCGAGGCTGATGTCTCATCTATGGCAGCAAAACTATTAAATTCAAGCACGACAAAAGCCGAAGCTTTTCAACAAATTGAAGATGCAAAAGCGATTAAAAACGCATGTGCAGCGGCAGGCATTGAAGCCAGCTTCGACAAAATCATGGCTGACCGAAACGACTTAGGTAAATTGATTGGCACTGCTATACATGAGGCACAAGCCAGCTCAGAACAAGACACAACCAGTCATATAACAAGCTCTGGTGGCGGCGTAAAAATAGATACTGATGAAATCTACAAAGCCAGACAGCAAGGACAATAATTAATGATTACTGAACCGCGCCATTTTGGCGAATATATTTTAAAAGAAATGGATGGATTTAGCCGCGCTGATCGCATGGTGACAGGTGGCCTATATCCTGTTGCAACGGTGCTTGGTGAGATCACCGAAACCAAGCAGCTAACCGCGCTGAACCCTACGGCAACTGATGGCTCACAGAAAGCAGTGGCTATTCTAATGGGCATGGTCGATGCCAGAACAGAGCCTCAAAACACAGTGGTGACTGACACCTTAACTGTCGTCAGAAAAGTCGCTTTAGAGTGGCCAGCCGAAATTACCGACGAACAAAAACAAACGGCATTAGCGGAATTAAAAGAAAAATTTATTATTGCTCGCTAGTCACTAACATCATCAATAAAGTGATTGATGTAATTAGCTCTTTGTGGATGAAAATAAGTAAACTCTAAACCAATAAAATAACTATTATCGCTAAATTCACAGTGACAGACTTGAGCATGAGCATAAATGGTCAAACCTTTATTTTCATGATTAATGGCATATAAACATAAAACACACATTTCATTGATGCTTAATTTTTTACATGTCTGAACTAAAACTCCAATTTCAGAAATATTAATCATTTTTATATGGCAAGTTTCTCTGTGGTTTTTTAAAACCCCGATACAGTTCAGTTGTTGAATTGGGTATCGTTCACTGCAACGACGATCAATATTCATTGGATATAAACCAAAAGAAATACGTTTAAATAGTAATCATTATTAGTGTGATTTACTACCAATTATTTCGAATTAAAAGATTTTTTATATGAACAATTTAGATTTAATTGCACAGCACGAAGCGTTTTCTGTGCAAGGCTTAACCCTGGCCATTAATAAGGCCGTTTCCACCCCTGGCCGTATTCGCCAACTAGGGTGGTTTAGTGAGGAAGGGATTAATACCCTTTCAATTAATATCGAGTTTCGAAACCAATCATTAATCTTAGTGCCTACCCAAGTGCGTGGCGCGCCAGGGGTTTCACTGGATCGTGAAAAGCGTTCTCGTTTGCCATTCAACATTGTGCATTTACCCATGGAAGGTGCGGTGCTAGCTGATGAGGTGCTAGGTGTTAGGGCGTTTGGCTCTGAAAACACATTGGATCAAATACAACGTTTGTTCAATCGTGAGCTTGAAAGAATGCGCCAGTCGTTTGAAGTCACCCACGAGTTTCAACGACTAGGTGCGATTAAAGGTAAAATTCTTGATGCGGATGGAGTAACGGTTTTAGAAGATTTATTCGACCGCTTTAAAATTCAGCCCAATAAGATGACGTTAGACTTTACCAAAGACCTACGCACTCAATGTATGGATATCAAGCGAGCATCCGAAAAAGAACAGGGCGCGATTAAAGCCTCGCGCTATCGAGTTTTGATGGGCTCCAATGTCACTAATGAGTTGCTAAAAAATGATGACTTCAAAAAGGCTTATGAACGTTGGCAGGATGGTCAAGCCTTGCGCGATGACATGCGAATGAACATCAACTTTGGTGGTTTAATTTGGGAAGAGTGCGAAAGCGAATTTAACAGCCAAGTGTTTATTGGTCCTGATGACGCGATAGTGGTGCCTGAAGGCTTACCTGGCTTATTCCGTTCATACTACGGGCCAGCCAACTACATGGAAACCGTGAATACACGGGGCTTGCCGTACTATGCCAAGCGCAAAGCCATGGACTACGACAAGGGTGTTATGTTTGAAGCACAATCTAATCCACTGCACTTGTGTACTAACCCAAGAGTTATCATTCATGTGAAGATTAAAAAGGCGTCTTAATGAACGCCTTTGACCGCGCCACCCGTCGCCTAATGCGGCGGTTAGGTATACCTATCATTTTGGTGGATGAGGACAACAACCAGCATACCGTTAAGGCTGAGGTTATCGAGGCAGAAGAGTTTATAGCGAAAGGAAAAGGCGGCAACAGCCGTATCAGCCTATCCATGCTGTTAGATAATCCTTTGGTACAAATTGCTACAGCTGATTGCCCAAAGCTCACTGTAAAATGGCGAATTCTCATAGATAAGTATCAGTATGAAATAGTCAAAGAGCCACTTAGAAAACATGGTTTAACGGAAATTTCATTAAAACGACTACAAGACAAGCAAAACCTCAGCTGGATAGATGAACCTGGAAATTAGAACCGCTAATCACTTACAGCAAATAATCGACCATGTAGAAACCCAACCAAAATTAGTGAATAAAGCCGTTAGGCGTGCTATGCGTAAAACGGCCCGTTGGCTAAAAACCCGAATGGCTAGAGAGTTAGCGAGTCAAATGGGCGTTGCTCAAAAAGGCTTAAAAAATCGTTTTATTCTGTCAACGGTTGGCAAAGGCAAAAATCAAAAATATAGCTTCTGGTTAGGCACTTATCCACTGGCAGCCGAGGAAGCAGGCAAAGCTAGGAACTTAAAAAAGAAAGGGGTTGCGGTTAAAAAATACCGCTTTGCAGGCGCTTTTTATAAAAACGTTTATGGTTCCAAAAAACATGTCTGGATTCGAACGACCAGAAATAGAGCAGCAGGTTATTCAAGTGTCAGCCCAGTGTCACAAACCCCTGCTAATGTACCCAGCCATTTAAAAGGCCGCTTTCCAGTTGAACGAATCGGAATTGAAATTGATCCAATAGCAGCCGAATTATTTAGGCGCTATCAAAGCCGCGTGAACGTGCAATTTAACCGGATTTTAGAGCAAGAATTACACTATGCCCTTAACATTGAATAACCTAACCCAGTATCACCAAGCCGTGATTGAGGGGATAAAAGCAGCATTACCAAACCTCGCAACCGTCGCCGCCTACAACCCAGCGGAAGAGCAAAAACTCAACACACCTGCTGTATTATTAGAACTCACCCAAATGGAGCCCGCCGAGGCCATTAGTGGGGGCCGTATAGCGGTTAATCTAGCCATGGCGGCGCATGTGTTTTTAGCAAAAAACGATGTTGAAGACATTCAATTAAGCATCCGTAATTTAGCCGCGTGGGTGCTGCAAGCCGTACACCGAAACAACTGGGGGCTAGGTGGGGCAGTGGGTAACCCTAAAACAGTAGAAGCCTTTCCTGGCAGCTTTAACCCTGACTGTGATGGTTATGAATCATGGCTAGTGTCATGGGAACAAACCATTTATTTAGGGGCTGAAGACCAACCACCTGAGTGGTTGCCTGGTGAAATAGTACTAGGGGTTGGCTATGGATAGTACGACAGATGACATTCTACAGCGTCTAGAGGCTCTGGAGCGGCGATTAGCCCAAGTAGTCGTTAGAGGCCGTATACATGCCGTAGACCCCACCAGAGGACTAGCAAAGGTGGAATACGGCGCGGAAGGCCAACAACAGACGACAGGTTGGCTACCCTGGAAACCAGCCCGAACCGGCAAGACGGTTACCTGGTCACAGCCTGATATTGGCGAAGGGGCAACGGTTATCTCAGAGGGTGATTTGACCTTGGGTGAGATATTGCCAGGCTCTTACTATGACCAGTTTCCAGCCCCATCAGCGAATCCAGATGTACATTTAACGCGGTATGCCGATGGGGCTACAGAGCAATACGACCAGGCCAGCCAGGCTTATCAGCTCTTATTACCTACCAGTGGCACAGTGAATATAGTGGCTAAAGGCGGGGTGACTATCACAGGTGATTTAACAGTGAATGGCAATATTAAAGCTACCCAAGAAATGGCCGATAACATTAGAGCGATGAGCGGGGACAGGGAAATTTATAATAACCATATGGACGCTCATCATAATGGTGCAGAACCAAAGCAATAAAAAATAATAATTAATTTTGTTACAAAAATAAGTGGGTATGGCAATAAAATCTTCGTGTAATTATACTCATTATTAAACTACTCCTTTCTTATTTTTTACTAACATAGTTACTGTTATGGACATGCAAAGCGCTAAACAACTAGCGGCGTTTGCACTGTTTGTCTTATCGCTTGGGCTCATTGCATTTGCTTTATTTGCGGTAAGTCGTGACGGTGCTGACGGTTTCTTGCCTGCTATTATTAGTGGGGCAGTGGGCTATTGCTTATTTGAAATTTTACTAGAAAAAAATATTGATTTTGATTAATGAAAACCGGCACCCAAGCAGACACGGGTAAAACGGTTTCAGGCATCCCTTACTTACAACAACGCATCCAAGACGCCTTAAACACCCCACTAGGTTCACTGGTGGGGCACCGTGAATATGGCTCACGAATCTATGAAGTGATAGACCGCAATATTGACCCAGGTTTCTACATGCAAGTGTATATTCGGCTAGCAGAAGCCTTAAATAATCCAATCAATGGCTTGGATGATGTGAAATTAAAGGAGATGCAATTAACCCGTGTTGAAAATCATCAAATAGACATTACTTGTCGTTTTATTTTATTAGAAAACGGCGAACCGATAACAATGGAGGGAATTATTATTGAGCAGTAGAAATGCTATCGACCTTTCCAAACTGCCACCCCTGACGATTATTGACGAAACCAGCTACCAAGATGAATTAGCGACTGTTACCGCAAGCGCCAATTTACCCAACCCCAGCCCAGCCGATCCTGCTTATCGTATAGCATCCGCCCTATGTTACCGGCACCGGCTACTAAGACAAAAAATCAATGAGCAGATTTACGGCTTAACCCTGGCAGGGGCGAGGGAAGCACAGCTAGACCATATCGGTATGACCTATTACCAAACCCTGCGCCATGCAGGCGAGATAGACGACGACTACCGTAATCGGCTACAGCTAGAACCTGAAGGTAAATCAGTGGCAGGGCCAGAAGGGGCTTATATCTTTCATGCGTTATCGGCGGATGCTTTGGTTAAGGACGTGGTGGTGCATTCACCTGAACCGGTTGAAGTCGATTTATATATTCTCACCCATGAGACAAACGGCCAGCCGACAGAAGCCTTACTAAACAAGGTCAGGGCTTATCTGGAGCCTTACAGACCGTTAACTGACAAGCTCAATGTCAAAGCCCCACAGGCGTTGTATGAATACACGGTAGAGGCTGAATTGCATTTAAAAGGGGGGCCTGAAGCATCCATCATTGAAGCCCTCACTAAAAAACGTCTTCAAGCGTACATTAGCAGTCATCATTACTTTGCCGCTCAAATTACGGAGAGTGGTATACATGCCGCACTGACCGTGGAAGGGGTAGAAAAGGTCGAGTTAAAAAACTGGCAAGACTATCAATGCAAACCAGCAGAAGCTGCTTATTGCACCCATATAACGATCACAACCAAACAATTAACCCATCATGAATGGTCATGACTCCATTTTACCCGGTAATTTATCCGAGTTAGAACGGGATTTAGAGGCATCACTAGCAGAAGCCAAAGCCTTAATTCCTGTACCTATCGAGACTATCTGGAACCCCTATCAATGTCCTGTACCCCTGTTGCCGTACTTGGCATGGGCGGTATCCGTGGATCATTGGCAAGCCAGCTGGCCAGAGAATATAAAACGTAGCGTGATAGCAAAAAGCCTGGAAGTGCACGAAATTAAAGGCACACGGCAGGCATTAGAAAAAGCATTATCAGCCATCGACATTGATATTAATGTCACTGAATGGTTTGAAATGGAACCACCCGGCAAGCGCGGTACATTTCAAATTACGGCTAATTTAAGTGATCGTGGCATTACTGAAGACGAATACCAACATGTTAAACAGGTGATTGATACCGCTAAAAACGTGCGTAGTCATTATGATTTAAAAATGGCGTTAAGCAATAATACCAATCCTGTTTATTAGCTTGTTAAAACAGCCCAGCACCTGGAGCACAAGCTTTTAATGTTATTTTTCTTATTC
>NZ_JAPMOU010000101.1 GCF_028858535.1 Spartinivicinus poritis | reverse complement strand
TAGGGTCATCTGGTGATACAGATGGTTCTCTCGTAAGTCGGAGAACAACGACTTTATGCGACTTCATGTCGCACTTATGCATGCTTGCAGAGGGGACACGGTTGACTGAGTGAGAACAACTAGCTCTTAGCTGATTAAATTATTTAGAATATGCCAAAACGCTTTTTCGCTACATTTTTACGATTAATATTAATAATGTCAGAAATGTTGTTTTTATCGAGTTTTTCCAGCAGTATGTCACAGCCTTTAGTTAATTTGAGATCCATTTCTTCTTCATATAATGGAACGATACTAAAGAACTCAATAACTTTATTGTCATCAATTTTAAGCTCCAAGAATTCAGGTGAGGTATTTATAGGTGGCAAAAGGATTACGCCATTAAGTTTTGTATTTTCTGAGAAAGACTGAGCAGGGTCTCCATTTGGTATGGTATGCCCCCATCCTAGCCAGGTATCATATTTGTGTGGAAATCTAGCCAAGTATTTTAATTGTCTAACAGGCCAATACCAACTTTCACTATTAAATGACTTCTCATCAATTTTCCAACTTTCTGGAAGTGTCACCATTAGCTCCATGTGGCTCGTGGACTCGACTTCAGCCGGAACATTCATGGCTAAATCACTCATTCCTGACGTGATTAATGTATGAAATGGCCTTTTCTGAGAGGGCTTCACATGATGGACGTCTATATGTACAGTGTCAGAAATCAACTCATGAAAAACCATGGCAACTTCGCCAATATGCTTCTCTATATGATCAGATATTTCTTCGATGCACTCTTCTCCATGAGGTGCTTCCCATTCGTTCTCTCCGTCTGTATACCTGAAAATGGGATCGCCAGACATCGATACTAAATTTTCATTCTTATTCACTAGTTACCTTTGACTAACTATTAATAAACGATACTCTGATGCTGGAATAAAACCATATTTTTACCAGAAGCTTTAGCATCAATGATGTGAGAGGGCTTCGGACAGGTTAATTTTCTGCATCATTGGATAGAGATGATATTAAGTAAACTGACACTACCCAGCGAGCTTCATTGGATTGGTATGTATGTAAAGTAAGAAAAATCTAAATTATACCCACCCGCCGAGGAAGCATCTTAAAAAACGAATAATTATTTATTTTTAGAGTTTGGTTTGACCACTTTTAAACCAGGGACTTTTTCGAAATCTTCAACATTACTAGTGAGTACTGCAAAGCCATGGGCAATAGCGGTAGCAGCAATTTGCAGGTCATGAACATTTTTTGCTGATTTATTGCGAGGCTTTAAAAAATGGCTATAGAGCTCACCATAGGTTCTGGCGACTGACATTGAAAACTCCATAATAGGAATATGTTTAATAATGCCCTCTACAAAAGCAGAACGTCTGATACGTATATCAGCCGTTTTTGCCATGTGAACACCTACTAATAGCTCAGAAACAGTAACTGCTGCAATAAACGCATCACCATGAGCTGAAAGCCCAGACAATATGCTGAGATCTAAACGGCCATTTTCCGCGTCAATAAACACATTGGTATCAATGATTAGTCCCATGGGTTCTCCGGCAAATCAGCGTGGCTTCGGGCCTCTTTGAGATCTTCAGCCATTTGTTGAGCATCATTACCCAGAGAAGGCAAACTTTCCAGTAAGCTGCCAAGCTGTTCAATTGGAAATCCTTGTTTAGGCGGCGGACTTAGCTCTGCTACAGTTTGTGAGCCTTTCGTGATGTACACGCTATGGCCTGACACCCTTACTTTATCTATCACTGATGCCATATTACGGGCCAATTCAGTGGCTGAAATTGAATCATGTTGCCAGTCCATAACAAAACACCTTTGCTAAATAGTTGACATGTCTAATTATACATAAAATACATATAGTATGTAAAATATGTATTTTATCTTAAAGGTTGAGGAGGTCGCTTTTTGGCCAAAAGCCCACAAAATAACTTAGCCAAAAATCGTTAGTACTGTTTTTGTCCAACGCTTTTTATAATCAGAATTGAAGCGGGTAAGCATGGATAACTCCCGCTCTGTTTACTCTAAAGCTTGTTCGTGGTGGATATAAGGTATTGGGTAACATCAAGATTTTGTGGCCTTATATTTTTCTAGTATCTCAGCTTTGTTTTGTGCGGGTGGAATATTCGGCACCTCAATACCTTCTAGCCGCAAACTTGCCTGGTAATTATTTAACCTAACTTTGGCAAAATAGGCTTTTCTTTTATTGAGTTCTTGATCTGTCATCGCTTCGCCTAAGATAACACAGCGTAATTGAAGAGGCATAGGCTAACAGCCTTGATATTTCTAGGCTTCCTGCCATTCTTATTGATACTTCAAATTGAAATAAAAAAGAAGTACCTATGATGAACACTAAAAAGCTTACCAAACTGTCGATGCAACACCCTCGTATAACAGTTCGAACACTGGCCACTTTAATGGCAATCAAGGATAACGAAGGCTGCTCAGTTTCCGAGTTATCCTAGTTTATGGGTGTTAATGAAAAAAACGTGGCGACCACTATCCGCCGCCTGGAAGAAGGTAGGGAAGAAAGTGGGGATGTGAAGCTAATCAAGGTCAAACAAAGCAAGGAAGATCAGCGCTTTAAGCTGATATGGCTAACGGCAAAAGGCAAATCCTTGTTACAAAGGTTGTAGCGAAGGGTCAGCCAATTTTAGCTAGCTGTAATTGATTGACCAAATTAGTAAGGCGTTTTGCTGAGGTTAGCCGTTTACTGGCCATGGCTACCGCTTTAGCTTCGCCAATCAACACAACCATTTGTTTGCCACGAGTAACACCGGTATACAGCAAGTTTCGCTCTAACAACATAAAGTGCTGCATAGTCATGGGAATGACAACGCATGGATACTCAGAGCCCTGTGATTTATGGATTGTAGTGGCATAGGCCAGTGATAATTCATCCAGCTCATTAAATGCATACTCCACTTGTCGCCCTTCAAAATCTACCCATAATTGATTTTCTTCAAGGTCTACTTGCTGAACACGGCCAATATCCCCATTAAAGGCTTCTTTGTCGTAGTTATTAATAGTCTGAATAACTTTATCACCAGGCGCATAAGTCCAGCCAAACCGGGTCACTTGTGGGTGTTGGTCTCCATTTAATTGACTTTGTAAGGCAATGTTTAAACTGCGTGCACCAAGCCCTCCTCGGTTCATTGGACATAGCACCTGAATATCATCAATAGGATGAAAATCATACCGCTTGGGTAACCGTTCAGTGACTACCTTCATGAGCATTGCTTGTGCTGCTTCTGCAGAGTCCACAGTAATATAAAAGAAATCGGTATCCTCGCCTTTTTTTGAAGGATAAGGAGGCTTCCCCCGATTAATTGCATGGGCAGAGGTAATAATTTTTGAAGTGGCGGCTTGCCTGAATATTTCTGTTAAGCGAGCCACGGGTATTTGTCCTGACTCAATAAAATCGGCTAAAACAGAACCTGGCCCTACAGATGGCAGCTGGTCAACATCCCCCACTAAAAGTACGGCAGCGTCATCAGGCACTGCGCGTAATAGCTGATTCATCAGGACTACATCGACCATTGACGTTTCATCAATGATTAAGCAGTCTGTTTCTAGTGGATTATCTTGATTACGTTTGAAATCAAAAGCAGATGGGTCAAACTCTAATAGCCTGTGAATGGTGAGAGCTTCTAATCCCGTTGACTCACTTAGCCGCTTTGCCGCCCTTCCAGTCGGCGCACATAATAAAACAGAAGCCTTTTTGGCTTTAATAATTTTAAGAATGCTGTTGACCGTCGTAGTTTTACCGACACCTGGGCCGCCTGTAATGACACAACACTTGTGATTAACAGCGGTTTCAACAGCTGAACGTTGCGAGGAGGATAACGTTATGTCGTTTTTTTGCTCAACCCACTGAATAGCGGCATCAATATCAATACTACCCCAGGGTGTTTGCCCCTGTAGCAGTCGTTGTGCATGATTGGCCACCCCTTGCTCTGCTCGATACAAAGGCGTGAGAAATACCACCTCTTGTTCATTAATTTGATCGGGCTTTAAACGCTCTTCGGCAATTTCCTTAGCCAACGCTTCGCTCAAAATTGGCTGGGGAATTTCCAGCAAAGACTCTGCCGCTTTGAGTAAATCCTGAACAGGCTGGGCACAATGGCCTTGAGAAGAAAACTCCTGCAACGTATGGCGTAACCCCGCCTGAGCTCGGATTAATGAAGTAGGCGCAATACCAATATTTTGGGCAATTTGATCTGCTGTTTTAAAGCCAATCCCATGGATATCCAAGGCCAGTTGATATGGGTTTTCCTGCACTTTTTGGACTGCTTGATCACCATAAGTCTTATATATGCGTACGGCTCTTGAAGTACCCACTCCATGGGATTGTAAAAACACCATAATATCTCGAACTACTTTTTGTTCAGCCCAGGCGGAGGTGATTTTCACTTGCCGTTTTTTGCCAATACCCTCTAACTCCAGTAAGCGCTCTGGCGTTTGTTCAATCACATCAAACACTGCTTCCCCAAAGGTTTTGACTAACCGTTTGGCAAAGTGAGGCCCAATCCCTTTCACCATCCCAGAGCCTAAATACTTTTCGATGCCTTCTAACGTTGTTGGCACAATCGTTTTGATGGTTTTGGCTTGAAATTGCACTCCGTGTTTAGGGTCATTAATCCATATCCCCGTGGCTTCAATATATTCACCTGCTGTAATCGAAGGGGTATTGCCGGTGACGGTTACCAAGTCTCGCTGGCCTTTGACTTTAACTCGAATGACAAAAAAACCAGATGCTTCACTGTGAAAGGTGACCCGTTCAACGGGACCTGACAAATGAATTAATGGCTGGTGTTGGTGAATAGGCTGGGAGTGA
The DNA here is from genome assembly GCF_028858535.1 of Spartinivicinus poritis. Lineage (NCBI taxonomy): Bacteria > Pseudomonadati > Pseudomonadota > Gammaproteobacteria > Oceanospirillales > Zooshikellaceae > Spartinivicinus > Spartinivicinus poritis. Next base: position 2,397 of record NZ_JAPMOU010000101.1, on the reverse strand, counting down.
TTAATAACCGGGTCTCTTATTTTATTACTACACTGATGCAGCCCATTTTAGCGGATAAGGATATTAATAAAAAAGAGTGCAGTTAATTATCTATGCAGCATACAATGAGTTAGTCAGAAAGTGTTGATATTCTCGCTATCTATTGAAAACACTATGTGAAAATCGCTTCAAGCTGATCTGCCCTACAGAAATTGATTAGCCAATGTTTCAAGGTGATAGAGTCTGCATTGTTTATTTTTTCACTCACCCAAGCGGGTAGTTCACCAAACCGCCCTTGTAGCACTAAATGAAGGGCGTTAGCATGTCCATCTCGATAACCTTTTTGATAGCCTTCCTGATAACCTTCTAATTTCCATTGTTCTATCCATTGATCGATACGCTCTGTCAGCATGTATAGAATCTCGCTGGTTAAGGGGGTAGGGTGATTGTAGCGGTGTTTTGCTGCTGAATCATTAGCTATTCAAAATAGCAGCGGCTCAAGTCATAGATAACTACAGCTCGTGGTATTTATAGATTAAATCTTCTCTAATAGGCTTTAAAACGTGTTTACCAACTGCTAGGTATCTGCTATCAATATTCATTGGCCATCCAATAACCAGCACTGGACGCTCAACATGACAATAAAAAAACTGCCAGCGATAAAAGAACGGTACACAAAAACACAAATATTAGCTGAGTTAGCAGCAAACACTGGGCTGACAAAAAAAGAAGTCACAGCTGTTCTTGATGAACTGACTGACTTGATGGAGCGACACATTAAAAAGCGGGGTTGTGGTGAGTTCACCCTGCCTGGCTTGATGAAAATAGTGACTAAGAAAAAGCCTGCTACCAAAGCCCGTAAAGGAGTGAACCCTTTTACAGGAGAAGAGATGATGTTTAAGGCTAAGCCAGCCTCAGTGCAGGTTAAAGTGACACCGTTAAAGCGCTTAAAAGACTATGCTCTATCATAATTAAGTCAGATCAATAAAGGCCTTTGTAGTAAAGCCTTTATTGATGATTAAACAGGCATTACTTAATGCTGAATGAGCTAGGCCAAATAAAGTAAGGACCAAATTGTTTACTCATACGAAACTCTCCACCAGCATCTTTACCTTTTTGGGTAAGATAATTTTTACCTTCTTTTTCTTCCAAGTAGCCCGCTTGCAATAATTGACTAATTAGCTCGTTAGTTTTCAAGCCAGAGCTCTTTGCTATTTTAGATGTAGAAAGCTTGTCAGGCTTGGGTTTGCTTGTTGCTGGGGAACTGTCTGTCTCAAGTGCTTTATCAACTTTTTCCATCGTGATTCTGACTTCATCACTGATGCGAATGATTCGTTGTGCTTCTTCATAGGCATCATTGTATAAGTCAGGCTCATCAGCGCGCTGTACTAAAATGCCCATTTCATTGTTATTGACCTGGCTAAATTCGTACAAGTTTAAACTGGTAATGATAGCCAGCTCTTCATTGAGGTAACACTTGGCATGCAGGTTTTTACAAAAACTGGTACGAACGAAGTCCAAGCTTTTTAACCAATCAATTTCGTCAGGCTGCAGCTCGTTTTTGCCATAAATTAATCGAATATCAATTTTTAACCGGTTTTTGTCTTCCAGTAGCTCTTTAATGCGTTCATTAACTTTTACAATACTGTAGACAGTTTTTGAATTATAAAACATTGCTCTACAGGCCATGTACCATAGGAAGGAGGAGTTTATTGCATGTTAAGCCTCAGGCTATCTTGCAATAAAGTATATGAGAGTAGAGCACTCCCCCCGTAAACACTAACATACAACACCTATAAAACTGTCCGCAGTATTGCTTTTAAGTAGGGGCTAATTAACACCAACCTATCTCTAGCATTTTTAATCAGTTCTTCTAAAAAATAGTTCGTAGCGCTAGTGTTTAGAAACTTCGCCATTCTATTCCCTTAAATCCTGCTTGTTGGTTAACCAAAATAATTAATTATACGTCAGAAGGATCATTATTATTACAGCTAATGGGGTTAAAATAATGCTACCAATTATAGACCTCACCATCATCGTCGATTATTTGTGCTTGTAAGGCATGAGCTAGGGCAGCAGCGATGGTTCTAACAGGGTGACTTATATCATGAGTATCCCAGGTAACTTTAAATGAAGCAGTGCCTTGAAAGTAACTAAAGCAGTGTACCCATTCTGACTTATGGATATCTCCTCTGTCTTCAGCAGGCTTTAGCAGTACATGAGTATCTCCAGGGTGGCCCTCAATTGAAATTGTTTCCCCTGTATGAGGGTTAATAATAGAGATAGCAGACTCATTAATTTTGGCCCCTTTAGTAGCTTCTACTGCATGTATCCACTCTTTAACTCGATTCCGAAGTTTTTAATGCTTGACTAGCAGGATGAGGAAGACTTAAAGGGCTGGACTACAGGCATGGCTCC
>NZ_JAPMOU010000100.1 GCF_028858535.1 Spartinivicinus poritis | reverse complement strand
TGAGCTGTATGCAGTGAAAGTTGCACGTACAGTTCTTAGGAGGGCGGCAGCTGGTAACAGGTGCCGCCTATCCGACTCTGAAAATTTTTATTTTATGCAAACTAGCCGAGGGAACACAATTAAAGTAATACCTCTTATAGGTATTGTAGGGAGATAATTCCCGGAGTTTAGAGTGCTTGATGTTTCTCAAGAAATTTCCTGCTTTGCTTGAGGCTTTCTCTGATTTCCTTCCCCTTTGTTTGTTGTGCCAATTTTTGTACTGAAGGAGCGGCAATATCAAATAACTTCTTGTAATAGAGCTTGGCTTTGGTGGAATTACCTGCCAGCTCGTTCGCATGGCCAATTCCATAAATACTGTTTAAACGATTCGGTGAAATAGCAAGACTGGCTTCATAGGCATTTATAGCATCCTGATAATTTGCCGTTAGTATCAACATATCTCCCAGTAGTTCTCTGGCGGGTAACACCACTCCGGGTGTGACGGGGTGTTTATCGACAGAATCTTCAAGATCTGCAGCTTGACGCATCATAGCAAGAGCAGCCTTAGTGTCTCCATTCATAAAACGAATCCAGGCTGCAATAGTTTTGCGCTGAGCATCCACCAATACCGCCCAGTAGTTACTACCCGCCTGTTTGGTTTTTGCATAAAGTTCGTCCATCACCTGAATACTTTGCTGGGCTGATGCGAAATCCCCGCTTCTTGTCGCTCCTAGGCCTTTAGCGAAATAACTAATCGCCTCCACCTGGGGAAACTTCTCCCAGGGAAAGCTTGCGGGCACACGGGATTCTAATTCTGCAGCCTCTCGCCAGCGATGACGCTCCAGTGCAAAACGGGCTGGCATTGAGGCCAAAGCATAGGCACTGACGAAGGTTTCCTGGTGCTTATTAGCAGTATTCATATCCTTAAGTGTTTTTTTAGCCGCTTGGTCATCTCCCCTTTGCAAATGGGCGTAGAGCAAATAATCCAAAGCATGAAGATAGTGGTGGGAGATAAAATCTCCAGCAGGGTAATTCAACGCTGCTTTTGCAGATCGCACATTCCATTGAACCACATCAGGCCAGAGGCCTATACGGACAAAAATATGGGTGGGCATATGGAGCGCATGGGGTACATCTGGGGCGATTTTATCGTAAGCTCGGGCGGCAGTAATGGCACGATTAGCAAGCAGGGGATTGTCATAGGCGTGAATTGTATAGTGGATCACACCAGGATGTTGGGGGGCGCGCTGATAAAGCTTTTCCAGCAGTTTTCCCGCCTCTTTTTGGTGGCTATAGGATTTATCTTCTTTGGGAGCAGTAGCGAGATGTGAGAGCGCGTAAAAAGCCGCAGCATTGATATCATCAGACAGTTGTTGGAAGGTTTTGTGTTGCGCCGCTTCCCAGGCAGCAATCCGTTGTGGGTGTGTTAGAGACTGCCAGTTATTAAAAAACGCTTCTGTGGCAGTAATATAGCTTTTCTCCCTTGGGCTAATAGTTTGAATGGTTTTGGCTTTATTTATTGCCTGCCAACCCTCGTCAAGTTTTTCCTCACTGGGACGCCCCGGCCACAGGGGCTGAAACAAAGTCATCGCAACCCCCCAGTAGGCCATAGCACAATTGGGTTCCTGCTGAGTTAAATCGGTAAAGTGTTCTTTGGCCTGTGCATACATCATATGGTGTAGCAAGACTAGGGCGCGTTCAAATTTTTGTCGAGCATCATCACTGCAGGAGATAGGGAATTCAATTTTACCGATATTTTTTCGATCAGTTTTTATATTGCTGTCCTGGTGCGCAAAGGAGGTGGCGGGACAAAGAAAGGTAATAAGAGTTATAAAAAAAACTATTAATTTAAGTTTCATTGCTCGCCTCTCTCAAAATTTTGCGCCAATCTATTGCATAGCATAGTTAATATTTCTAGAGAAAGTGCAGAAGTGTAATTGAGAGGGATGCCTCCTATAGTGGCTTCATCAATTACGCTAGGTCTTCCAGGTCGTGGAAGGTCAAATAGGCTATCTAATCCTTCTTCAATAAAGCAGATTTTCCATTTATAAATACTTTTGCGGAAAGTTTACAGAAGCTGGTCTATGTAGGTAGGACAATGCCCCTCATCGAGCATTGCCCTTATTGTTAACCCTTGTGGTAAATTGGTTAGTCGAAGCTACGTGCTCAATTTGGATTTATCACTATTTGCCAAACGAAATTCATTTATAGTATTCATGCTACTAATATATCAAACAATAAGTGTTACCTTATTTTCCGCATGATCCAGTAGCTATAACTTTACTATTAGTTTACCTTTATTCTCACCAGTAAAAAGTAAATTCAATCCGGTGATTGCAGACTCTAAACCTTCTATTACTGGCATGATCGACGGTGCTTTTGTTTTCTCCTATAAAGATTCTCGCAAGGACATGGGCCAATACCCTATGACAAATGGCAAGCTTGATAGCAGTCGCCGAATTGCAGTGATGAGTTATTATTTCTACGTTCCTGCAAACTCTCCCATATCATGGAATGGCAAAGCATTAATAAATACATCCCAGCAGGTGGGCGCTAATATGGGGTATTCCATAGTTGGGGATTTAAGAAAAATAGGTATTACCGTAGAAGAAGCCATAAGCACCGAGCAAAATCTAAGAAAATTGATGTCGGGAAGAATCTCAGCCTATGCCGCACAGGACTTCACCGCTGATGCATCTTTAAAGGCTCTAGGTATTAAACAGGTTAAGAAACTTCAGCCACCAATTAAAACTAAAGACTATTTTCTTATATTCAGTCATCAATTTGTAGGGGATCACCCCGATTTAGCAAAGCAACTTTGGACTAGTATAGGTAAGCACAGGGACCAGGTTACCGAGGCCAGTAGCCATAAATATGTTAGCACATCAAAATAGCCTGCTCTTCACATCCCCTCCTTTATATTTATTGTATAAACTAGCAGAGTTTTCTGCTAAAACATGCTTATCAAAGGGCTATGAAGAGTTGATTGTCAATATGAGGATGGAAAACCAAATCCAAACAAAGCGAGAGTATTCAAAAATTTGTGGAATATACAACAGTCGCTGAACAGGGCAATGACAGGCGAAAAAGTGTAACTTATCTGCTTGTGAGTGTGAAAAGAAAATCACCGACTTTTTTCGTATCATCAATCAAAAGTCAAGTTATACAAAAAAAGAACTATCATTGCCTTAGGTGTTTGTTCCAACTTTCATCCACCCTTAATTAATATAATTGAATATAAAATGACTTATTGCAAATAGCCGCAAAAACATTTGATTATACAAAACTATTTGTACATCAGAACAGTCAGTTTACTTTAAAGGAGAAAAATAGGCATACTTATATACAACCACCATTAAACCCACCCTAATAAATAACTAACAAAGTAAGCTTGTGATAAAGTTGGCATTAACACCATTGCAATTATGGCATTCATTTAAAACAATAAAAGCAAATAACAAGACAAAGCCATATGGTTTTACTTCACAAAGTCCTAATAACAAATATTATTGAGGGTGTACGATGGACATTTCAAGTATTAATCTTCGTTCTCAACCACAAACAAGCCATAGCCTTACAAGTACTAGTCAAAAAAATTCAAACTCAAACACTCCTCAAGGCTTTGATAAACTAGTTAGACTGTTATTAGGTAATATATTTACCAATAAAAATAAATCACCTTCACAACAACAGCTAAAACTTTCCAATGATATTGCAAAAAAAACAACATCAAATCCTATTGCACAACAAATAATGGTTGATTTACTGTCAGGTCAAGCCCCAGAGAAACTTAACGAATATTTATCAAATTCAGCCCCTCTCATTAATACTCATTGGGCAGATCAAATAACTAGAAAACTTATTGAAACTAAAGGTTTTTCAGGTTCAATTACTCTGAAAGGAAGTAATATAGAAAAAGGAGCAACAATTACAGTTAGAAGTAATAACGAGATAACAGAATATCAAGATGGAGGTTCTGGAGATTTAGATGGCAAAAGAAATGGCATTATAACGACCGCCTCTATATCAGCATATGGAGACATTACAATATCTGTAGATAATAATAGAGCTCCCGACTTTAACCTAAAAATAAACACAAAAAACATCCAACTTGTTAAAAGTGTTGAGACTGGTGACCAAGATGCTTTAAGCCATGCCCCCAATGTATCAATACAAAATAATGATAAAGCTTTACAATTAACAGCTAATTTTTCTCAAAATCAAATTTCCTTATTCAAAAAAATAACAAACGGAAACTTAATAGGTAACTCAGGAAGTAGCCCCTCTGATCCTAATAACCGTTTATTTGAACAACAACTTCTAAGTGGAAGTGTTAATCCTGAAGCTGTTAGCGATCTATTAAATAACGTAGAAGAAACAAGAAAAGATGCAATACAATCTGTTAATGAAAGGCTATATGATGTCGTTAATAATATTAGGGAGTTAGATACTGTATACTTTCAAAAACCTAGATCGAATGATAGTTCTACACTTGCCAGTGAAAAATTATTTGATGGTCTTCAACAGATTCGTTCTGCTTGGAACAATTTACAGTCAGTATTTGGCGATCTAAATAATGCGTTGCAAAAAGCACGAGATTTAGGTGTTTCAGATGACTATTTAGCCGCTGGACTGAATGCTATTAAATTTAATGGACAAACCGGCTCTGAAGCAATAGTTCATATGGAGTCAATCATTCAGTCATCAGTAGACACTTTTTTAAATAAAGCAACTCAACTGATGAAATCTGGAGACGAATTAATTACTAATATTGAAGACTATGAAGAAAAGAAAAGGACATTAGATGCCCTTGAGACTGCGATGAGCTTTATAACACTAGCAACATCAGGAGCAGGAATGGCAAGAGGTTTGTTTAAGGGTATCAGATCCTTTATGAAAGTATCGCGTCAAACCAAGCAATTAAAAGAAGCTGCAAACTTGTCTCAACGCGCCGCAGATGATGCGAATAAAAAACTTCAAAATGCAATTAAGCAGTCTAATATCGTGAACATAGGAGTTGGATCAGGTGGAATTAAACCTAAACCGACTGTTCGTGAAAGCTTGAGGGAACGAGCACTTACAGCACAGAAGATAGCTGGCGATGCACAAGTCAAATTAAGTGATAGCCAAAAAGCAAGGAGCAAAGCAAGAAATGCTCTCATTGACGCAAGCATTAAACCCGTCGATTGGTCAGCTACAGCAACTAGAACAATGTCTTCTACTATGAATAAATACCAACTAAATCCAAGTGAAGCAAATAAAGAACTAAGTGAACAAGTTAGTCACTTTATGAGTACAGGCGATAGTTCTGCTCTAAGAAAGTCAGATTCTTTCAAGCGCTTCCAGAATACATTTACTGACTTGTTTATTAAGTATGCCTGGAAGACCGGAAACTACAGCAGAATACCAGAGAACGAAAACAACAATCAGCGTACTATTTTTGTTGAACAAAGTGCAACTGATAATGAGACATCAACTCAATATCAAAAAATCAAGTGGGAAATGGTATCACAAGCTAAAGAACTAAATAAAAATAGTAATGGAGTATATTACTACGTTAAAGATGACAAAGAAGAATATTTATTTCATAACAAATATATTTTAACAATAAATAAAATTGACATTGGAACTTATCTTCCAATAACTCACAAGAATGTACTTATCAAAGGGCACAATGACACTGATCAACGCCGGATACCATCAGGACTGCCTGAGTTAAAGCATATTAAATAAAATCAAAAAATAGCTTCGGTCTTCAAATGGCCTAACCACAACTGACTGAAGCTTTCCACTTTGAGGTATACCCATTTTTTTATAAAATGCAACGGCTGGCTCAAACTCAGGGCCACTATAAATTTCTATAAAAAAACGCTTATACCCTAACTTTCTAGCTTCATCTACTAACAGCTTAGAAGCAACAGAGGAATAGCCATTTCTTTGGTAGTCAGGATCAATAGATAGCCAACCTCCCCATACATTTTCCTGAGGCCCCCATGTATAATGATGTAAACCGATGGTTCCTATAATTTTATCACCCAACATAATATTAAAAAGTTTACGTCCATCATCAACCCCACACTACGTACAAAATATGAGCAAAGAAAATTAATCACCGGTTTTAGTTTTCCAATCACATTACCACTATAAGAATGATCCTCAAACTGACTATCACTTACTTGTGAAACCACATCGATTTTTAGCGCAGCATCAGAAAAGCCTGTCTCATTCACATCAAGCCACATGACAAATGGGATGTGAGCATTGCAAAAATAATATTGCTTGGCATTTTGGTTAGCTAATGTGACCCATAGTGTATTAGATGGATGTTCTTTGGCAGCATAACCAATGAGCACCGAGGCGTTAGCCACAATAGACTTAACTTAGGCTAATGATTCACCTACACTTTGTGGTAGTTTTAATTGAACAATAATATATGTAATGGGTAAATTTTTGAGACAAATTACAAAATCGTACCAGAATGACTTCTATACTTCCCGTCATGCTCATAGTGAGGGTCAAATAGTCTACATTCACAATGGGTGTTGTATCATTAGTATTGAGAACTACAGTTTCACTGTAGTTAGTGGTCAAATGTTTTGGATACCACCAAACTTAGTTCATGAGGCATATTTTTTACAGAAAAGCCATCTGAGCATAATTTATCTTGATGAGCTAAAGTCTAACTTATTTGGCTCTGAGCCAGAGCAAATTAGAGTAACCCACCTTTGGGCTTTATTAATAAATGATTTTATATCCCGACAATCGGGAATGTCTACTGCAGAGCTTGACGCATATAACACAGTGCTATTAGAGCAACTGTCGCAGCAAATGCCAGTAAAAAGTAATTATCGTCTTGATGGAAAAATTGACAAAAGGCTATTACCAATCATTAACCATTTATGCCTTCAGCCTAATATAAAAACCAACCTTGATCAGTTTACTTACCTTTGTGGGGCTTCTCAAAGAACACTTAATCGACTGTTTCTGTCAACCTTTGGTATGTCTTTTAGAGATTGGCGTAAAGCTATCGTGATGGAGAAAGCCCAGCAATTATCTAACCAAGGACATAAAATGACAGACATTGCATATGAGCTGGGGTACAGCAGCATATCCGCGTTCTCAACAGCACTTAACAAATTCTCTAGCGATTAAAAAGTAATCTTTGCTTTAATGGATGATTTCTAGGCTCATAGGGTCTCGGCACTCGATGGCCTACAGTTAATGCTTTTTTATATCAAGTAATGTTGTTATCGCTCTCGGCATAGAGGCAAAATCTGGCGTAACAAAAAGAACGAATGGCGCAAATTCAGAAGTTTCTACATTTGTCTGATTTTATCATATTGATAGTAGTCAAATGAGGAATAAAATGAATAAGTTTTTTAAAAAATTCTCGACGCCACTAGTGATAATTAGCGGATTATTAGTAGCTATCTCTGGATTTATGCTTTTTTTTAATATTAACCCCAGCCCTTTCAAGGTGAGAATACAACCAATCTGGACATAACTTAATCAGATCGTGACTTTAGATTGTAACTCCTCC
>NZ_JAPMOU010000099.1 GCF_028858535.1 Spartinivicinus poritis | reverse complement strand
ATTATAAGTAAAGCTATCGCCGCCAAGATTATTAATGGCTGGTGTCCCATTGACATTCACTGTGGCTTGCACAGGCAGGCTATTACCCCCATTACCATCATTTAGCGTATATTGAATGGTGCGACTGCCAGCGGTGGGGGTAGTGGTATCGGTATTTTCATAACTGATTTGTTTAACCAGGGCTGTTGTAGCCGCTGGAGTAGCACTGGCATTTAAATTAATTTGTAGGGGAGTCCCTCCAGTACCACCGGAAAATGTGCCAATCGCCGTGCCGCCAAAACTGACCGTATTGCCTGTCACCCCAATTTGCCCAGCCCCATTGCCTTGATGCTGAATGGCCAATTGGTCTTCAGCATTATCACTGCCAGCGGTAAATTGCACCGTAACATTGCCACCATTAAAGTTGGCATTATCGGTATCCACGACACTGGCATTATTGCCTTGGTCGATTAATTGGACGCCGTCGCCTCGATTATAGGCAAAACTATCGCCACCCAGGTTGTTAATCGTTGGTGATTGATTAAGTGAAGAGGCAATAGTAAAAACATTACCAGTTGCAAGATCAATATTATCAAACGTCAGGTTGGTGCCATCATAGCTAGTGGCGACAATAGTATTGATTGTGCCGGTGGTAAAATCCCCGTCACCATCGGTATCAACTAATAACCCAAAATCGCTAGCCGCTGTGCCAGTAGTGGCAACAGTGCTTAAATCAAAAGAAAAATCAACTGTACCAATATCACCGGTTTCTTGTACTTTCCATTCCCTGATAAGTCGTTGATTAACTCCTAAAGGTTTTTCTGTGGTTGTTTCGGTTAGTGCTCCATTATTATTGCCCCAGATAAAAAAGTCGCTGTTATCTTGTGATGAGGCTCCACTGGCTGTGAGAATACTATCAGTATTAATGGATTTTGATTGGGTTTGGTCAAGGGCAGAGTCATCGTCTTGAGCTAAGCCAGCAATATCGTTATGAAATGCTGCGTTGGTGGTAGAGTTCCAAACGGTTATGCTGCCAGAAGATTTATAGTCTCCTTCTATAATAGAACCATCATTATCTGTTGTATCAAGAGTTGTACCATATTTAATGGCAAGATAAGACTCAACCTGTTGTTTATTAGCAAGTGATAAGTTGGTGTTATAAATAATAATTTCAGCCAGGTTCATGGTTGGGTTAACTGAGCCAGGGATTTCAGGAAAAGTACCCACGGCTAAAGTGCCTGACTGAGCAGGGTCGGCTGTTGCTGAAGGCACCGTGGTACCTTTTTCCAGTCCATCAACAAATAAGCTATTTAAAGGCGCTGATGTAACACCGGTGACAATATGGTAATTAGTTGAAATGGTATTGCTGACAATTTTATTGGCTACTTCATCGGTTGGAAAATCCAGGCGTGGGTCGTTAGGTGCCTGATATTCAATACTGATTCGATTGTCGCCAAATATACCATTAGTTTGCTCCCATTGTACGACGACACCTGCTGAAGTAACGTTGACTACGGTAAAAATAGTATTATTAGTAGCAGTAATTAGGTCATTACCTGTGACCATGTTTTTTAATAACTGGTCGTCAGATGCACCTGATGAATCAAAAAATAAAACGGGATTAAAGTTCGCTGCATTGACATTATTGCTATTTAATAATGTTGGTTTTAGTGCATCAAGGCTTTGGACAACTGTGTTATCACCACCGTTAAGACTTTGGTCCTGCCATGAAGAAACCAGCCCGCCTGCAGAGGCTACACCTGCATCTGCTTTTAACCAAGTAGTGAGATTACCACCGTCAATATTGCCTGGCGCAGCTAGTATATGAGGATAATGTTGGCGAAACTCTGATGATAAAACTGGTCGCTGCTGATTGATTTCACCAAGTTGATATTCTAGCTGCCAGTTACCGCCTTTGGTTGTAGCCCCAGTAATATCGGTAGAGGCAGCAATATCTGCACCTGTGAGTTTAGCTAATAAAGCAATAGTATTTTGCCCAGCAAGAGAGCTGGCAACATTACAGCCATAGATGAATATATCAGCTGTGTCGTTAAGTTTTGAGGCTAACAATTTAAATTGGTTGGTATAGGAATGGCTGATCGTGAGCTGGTTGATCGTACTGTTGCCTAACAGTAATTCACCAGGTTTTCCATGGCTGAAGATATGTACTGCATCTATGGTATGGTGATTGTTAACTGCTTTAGCAATAATTGCTAGGCCGTCTTGATCTGCTGGAATCTGGTATACAGTAATATTATCGTCCAGCGCATTCACAATATCCTGTACATTTTTGAGACTTAAATCGACAAAGGCTACAGTCGTCGGTAAGTCTGAACTGACTTGTTCCAGTGCTGTTATTAGTGCCTGATGGTCGACTTTCTCTTGCTGAACAGTCTCTTTTTCCATTTCAATATCATTATTACTTGCAAAGTCAACTTCAGCAGCCATGGCGCCGTCAAAAAGCAGACGGGGCTCCAATAGTTCAATATATGAGGTAATATCAAGAGCAGGGGAGGAGGTTGTTATTTTTTTATCAGTTTTTTTCATGAACTATACTGGTAGTTACTTCTTTTTTTGCTAAAACTTGCGTCTAAGGGTTATGAATATAATAGTATATGTGGAGCGCTTAATCGCTATAGCATTTATATATGGGTGTCTAGTGATGTGTAGTTGTATTTTTAAGTTGAAATTGTAAGAGCTTGACATGAGGTTAAAAATACAAACGGTATGACAATCAAAGTTATACTTGAAACTATGTCAAGTTTTAGGAGTGGAGTGATAGATTTTGCTCAAAATAACGCTCCTAGTAGGTGGGATATTGAACTTAAAAACTATGAAGGTATTCTGAGATAGAGACGTTTATATTAGTATTTTATGTTAGTCTGGTTTAGCCACCGTTGAGCTGCATCTTGGGGACTCATGCCATTATTCATCCACACCATTACTTGTGCAATATCTCTGGTAGTCCACTCAAAATCATCAATAATTTTGCTCGCTTTTGGGCTGTTTTTTGAAAATTCTTTATTAGCAATAGAGTGAATAAACTCTTGTTTTCCAAAAACTTGTTTTGGATCGGCCAAATACTTTAAATCAAACTTAGCGAACTTCCAGTGTGGGGTCCAACCAGTGACCACTATATATTTTTTCTGATCAATGCTTTGCTCAAGACTACTGAGCATATTGGTACTTTTATTCTGAATTAATTGATAATTAAGCTGATAGCTTTTGATTGCCTGTTTTGTTAGCTTCATTAATCCGGCTGTTGGTTCAATTCCATATATAACCCCATTGAACTGATCTGACAAAGTATTTAGTTCATTAATAGCGCTAATGTTAACATAAGAGGGAACTACTAACCCTAAACGCGTACCGGACAGGTTTGGCCCCAAGTTTACTACCTTTTCTTGATACTGTTCTAGATAAGCTTTGTGAGTAGTTGGTAACCAGGCTGTAACCATAGCATCAGCTTCACCTGATGCTACTATCTCCCATACTTTATCGATACTGCCAGAGGTCATAGACACCTCAAACCCATGGGACTCTAGCACAAATTTTATCGTATAGGTTGTTGCAATGGCATCCGTCCATTCTGCATAAGCCAAGGTTATCTTTTCTTTTGATTGCTGAGGTGGATGTTTGACTTCTAGTTCATTATCACTACATCCTTTCAAGAGGCTAACAATTAGAAGCGCAGGTGCTATAAGCTTTGCTGCATTAAGTATCAATAGGTTTGTGGATATAAGATGCTGCATATCATTAAAGTAATTGCAACTATCATCAAATTTTACATAGTTAATACTAATGTAGCATATAGTTGATGAAGCCAAAGCAACTGACACGAATAAAATGCGTAAATAAAAGGTGGCAGTTTTGGCTTTTTTGGATCATATATTACACAATCAACCGGCAAACATTGATGAAGATGAGCTTCGGAAAATAGTAAGTAGGTGGAGAAAAGCCTAATCGGGTAAGAGCTGTTACCTAGTCAACTCCCCAAACTACCTTGGGTGCTTCGTGATGACAGCAAACCCTAAAAATCAATTGCATTAGGTATAGCATCTTTTTAGGTCAACTCTATAATAATAGGTATGAGAAGTATCTGGTTGAAGTTTGCCCTCATCATATTCACCTTTATAACTCATGCCTCATCAGCAAATGAGGCTTTACGAGGCTCTCTGCCATCATTTCCACCTTTCTATGATGAACAAGACTTAAATGGAGGAGCTGTAGTTAAACTATATAAGAAAATTGAAAAACAATTAGGCCTAAAGTTGGAAGTTATCCCGCTTCCTTATGCCCGAATTTTAATGTCGTTAAAAACGGGGGATATTGATATGGCTATTATATTTAAAAATAGCTCAATTAAAGAGCATGTGAGTTATTTAGCCAAAGTAAGTGAGTCTCAGGTGCTAGTTTGGACAAAGATGGGTATATCTTTAGAGAATTATAGTGAATTAAAAAATCTGAGTATTGCTACTATTAGAAAAGCCAGTTTCTCGGAAAAGTATGATAATGATCAAACCATAAGAAAGTTTTATGTTGATAATTATGTTCAAGGACTGAAAATGTTGGACCTTGGACATATTGATGGGATTGTTGGTTCTTACTCTGGAATTGAATATGCAGCTAAAAGAGCAAATGTTAATTTAAATACCCTTGGTAGTCCTTTATTAATTAATTCAAAAGAATGGTGGGTCCACTACTCAAAGAAATCAAAGCATCAATATGCGATGAAAAAAATTAAAAAAATTGCAGAAGGACTGTATGAAAAAGATTTAGTCTATAAATTATATGTGAATTCTGAGTAGGGTAGTTACAATAAGTGAGGTTTTCTGGGGTTGAGTGATGTGACAATTTAAGAGCCAGGCTGTTCAGTTTTATACATAGTTTTAGCTGAGCTATTATCAGTAGCTGATCGAAATAATAGACTAAGGATCGCAAGCGACCCTTAGTTCTTAAATATTTAAAGTAGGATTAACCTTTACATTCACAGCCTGCATGATCGCAACCTGACTTTTGCTTATGGTGCTCAGCACAGGTATCACCACAATAATATTTACTTTCTTTCTTGACTGCCTTATCTATTTCTACAACACAGACACAATCTTTACAAGCACATTTTACACTACGTATTTCAGTCATTTTGACCTCCTTATCCGCTGTTATTTACCTGTATCATAATAGCTAACAAATACCTATTAGCAAATTTTTAAGGCTCTTAGTTAAAATTGTTATGTTATTACATAGCGATGCTGAAACTAGTTTGAATTGTTATGTTGTTACATAGTCATGCTAAAAGCAAAGCTTTTTAAGGTGAGATCATCAAGTAATGAAGAGAAAGCTCTTACGCACTTTAGAGCAAAAAAATCATAGAAAGGTAAGTAGTTTTAAATTTATTTTGCGATAAATAAATTTTTTCTAAAGCAATTGCCGCTGATTTTTTTTGGTTTTTTATTTGGTGCGAAATAAGCGTAGTTTATGTGTAGCCAAGGTTTTTTAGAAATTATAATCACTTTTGATAAAAGCATTTTTACCACCTCATGGCCATCTTTCTGATATGTTTAGTTGCTAGAGCCTGTTGATCTAAGTTAAGTCAGATTAACTGTTCATACAGGTGGAGACTGTGCATAAGCACGAATCCTGGCCAAGGTTCTAGTTGATTTTACTATGAGCTGTATACACCAAACACATACCACTATGAAAAAAATATATAGTATTTATATTCAGTATTCTGTCGATAATTGTGCTAAATTAGCCTGCGACTTAACTATAATACGAGGATAAACCATTGAGCAAAAAAATTAATAACCTAAAAAAAGAACTAAAAAATAGAATCTCGAAAGTTGAAAAACACGAGAACAAAATTAAGAAGTTAAAGAAAAGTATTAAATCGAAAAAGGCTGCCTAAATATACCTAAAAAGGAGGCTTATTAACTTACTGAAACACTTAGGCTAAAGCAGCTTATCTTAATTTACGTTAGCTCATAGGGTTAGCTGTTGGAGCCTAAGAAAGATCACAAAGTTTTACAGTAAGTTAAGGTAGGCAACTGCCTTCAACTGTTACTTGCTCGCTAATCACCTGTAACTATCTGAAATAATATTGGAAATTATTGCTGAATATGGTTTTATATTGATGTTTCTAGAAGTATTTGGAAGGACTACAGGGAAAACAATAAGAAATTGAATACACGGCAGCCCCGAGAGCGTTTAGATTATATAATCTACATCTAGATACAAATAATTAATTAAAAAATAGGGAAGCAATAAACAAATTCACTGAGTTATTTTTATGTATTGAGAAATGCTAAATCACTATTAAGTAACATATAAAACTGCTTAAAAATCACTCAGCCTTCAGTCGTGTATAGCATCCACTCTTCAATATTAACCTAGTTTAAATAATGTGAAAAGGCAAAGCCAGAAAAATGGCAGGTAGCTTGAGTTCTGCTATTCTTAAAACAGTCACACAGGTCACAGGTTTTGATAATGGAGAATGCTAAGTTTGAAATACTCTTTTAACTTGATAAGGGATATTTTGATTATTAGCTTTGTCCTTTTCTGTGTACTCGTGAGTAATTCTGTAAAGAGTGATCGGTTAAAAGTTGGTTATTTCCACATTCCCCCCTACTTTTACGATACAGAAGAAGTAGATAGTAACAAGCCGGGCTTGATTATCGAAATATACCATAAAATGTTTCCTACATTAGGTATAGAGTACCAACTGATTAGGTTGCCAGCCAGTCGACTAAAGCGGATGGCCCAGCAGCAACGACTAGACTTAATATTGGTGGCTCATTTTTTTACTCACAGTTTTAGTGAAAAGTTTTTTTGTTCACAAGCAATTTTTAGCGACTATCCTACTTTATATCAAAACACTAACCAGCCAGAGCTAACCGATATTAGCAAACTACAGAATCAGTTAATTCTCGTAACCCAAGAAAGTTATTCCTTTCTTAAAAACTATCTTCCTAAAGATAATTTTTATCAGTCAATAGCCTGGCCACAATCAATGATTAACATGTTTATAAAGAAAAGGGCTTTTTATATTTTGGATTACGAAAGTCGAATAGGTGATAGGCTGTCTCAAAGACTGCCAGAAAGTAAATATAGAAAATATATTTTGGATGAGATCCCTATTGTTATATGTATAAATAAAAAATACCCTAAGTCAATAGATATATTAGATGCTATAGTGAAATACCTGATTGACTATCAGGACACAAAAGAAGGAAAGTTTGTATTTAAAAAATATAACTATCATGGGCGATTTGGTGAGTAAGCTTTTCGCGATCTGTACTCTTTGTTGAAAGAAAAAAATTATTGTTTTCACTCATTATATAAATAACATCAAACGCCTCTGTCGCTAAAAAGGATTGTCGGCTGGTTTTGGAGTGGTTGTAGGTAAGGTGGGTTGGAAAATAAGCCAGGAGGAGAGCCTATTAAATAGACTCTCCTTTATCCTTAGATAGTTTACTAATTTTTAATTTTGTTGCGACGAGATACAACGCCCATTAACCCAAGTCCTATTAAAAGCAATGTACCTGGGTTTGGCACATTGACAGGACCACCAGGACC
>NZ_JAPMOU010000098.1 GCF_028858535.1 Spartinivicinus poritis | reverse complement strand
TCGACAACCGCATTCTCACAGTTTCTATTTTTGGTTCAATCCTACCACTTTAAGACCAAAAACTGTCTACAGTATTGTTTTAATATACCTTCAGTTAAAGAGCTGGATTACTTAGTGTTTCACCCGGATGTCACATTTTTTGTTGGAGAAAATGGTACTGGTAAGTCTACCTTAATCGAAGCCATTGCGGTTGCTTTGGGGTTTAACCCTGAAGGTGGAACCAAGCAATCAACTTTCACTACAAGCCGAACACATTCAGACCTTCACCAATATTTAAAATCAATTAAAAGTTTTAAACGACCTAAAGATGGTTATTTTCTTCGGGCAGAGAGCTTTTATAATTTGGCAACCTTTATGGATGATATGGGATATCTAAAGGGTTATGGAGGTAAATCCTTACATGAACAGTCCCATGGTGAATCATTCATGGCCACTTTAACTAACAAACTTAGGGGGAATGGCCTGTATATTATGGATGAGCCTGAGGCGGCGCTATCTCCAGCTCGCCAAATGGCTGCAGTGTCTGCGATTCATCAATTGGTAGAAGAAAACTCTCAGTTTATTATCGCTACCCATTCACCTATCCTGCTGGCATACCCCAGATCAAAAATTTACCAGTTTACCGAATCTGGTATTTATGAAGTAAAATATGAGGATACAGAGCATTATGTTGTAACAAAGGACTTTTTAAACCGACATGAGCAAATGATGCGTATTTTAATGGAAGAGTAATATATACATCCCCTATTAAAGTTACTGGAAACAGTTAGGTCAGGGTAATGATAGTAAAATAGGCCACTACTGCATAACGTACTGACTTACCAATGAGTGTCAGCAAAAAGAATATCCAGAATCTGACTTTCATTAACCCTGCTATGAAGGTTAGAGCATCTCCTACTATAGGAGCCCATGCCATGAGTAATGACCAAACACCATACTTTTGAAACCAGTGTTGAGCCTTAGAAAGCTGCTTCTGCTTAAATGGAAACCACCTATGATCCTGGTAGTGCAGAAGATATCGTCCTAAAATCCAGTTTACTACTGCTCCCAGAGTATTACCTGTTGACGCCACCAACCAGATCAGAAGCCAGGCTTTGGGCTCTTTAAGTAATTGAGCGGCAACTAGCACTTCTGAATAAAATGGCAGTATTGTTGCTGCCATAAATGCGCTGAAAAAAATTAGCAGGTAATCCAACAAGCTTATATCCCTAGGCCAAATGGTTAGAAAAGAAGCTCACCATTGTATAATGGCTGTGCGTTACAGATTTAACTATACAATACTTGAGTGAGCTCCTATGTATCAATGCTTTATTCAAGCATTTTGTACATACTTTTCGAATAAAAGTAGTTTGTATTGGCTGTTCGTCTGCTTTTCAGTCACTAGACTGAATAGGTGTGGTTTAAATTTGATCATTAATAGCTTTCTTGCTTAGTGAGTCAAGAACTGAAAGCTTTTAAATTAAGACCAAGGTACTCGCTTAGTTTGAAAGCTCCCTAAATCAGGGTCTATTATTTGCTATTAGCCCGTTATAGGAGACAGCAAATGAATGAAAAGTATAATCTGCCAAAGATTATTATTCTTGGCATATATTTTCTTTACCTAGACTTTAGGCAAGCTGTTCAAGCGTAGCGTTGACGCGACTGCTCAAATTAGAGTGGAGAATGATTGGAGGTATTATGCTGTTAGAAGGTTCATGTCATTGTGGTTCAGTTAAGTTTACAGTTAGTTCTGCATATCCGTATCCATTTAATTTATGCTATTGCTCAGTATGTCGAAAAACTGCTGGAGGGGGAGGATTTGCGATAAATTTAAGTGGTAGGTATGAAACACTAATAATTGAAGGAAAAGAGCATACCAGTATTTATCATGCCATCATAGATGGGAAAGAAAGTCCTGCAGAAAGACATTTTTGTAAGCATTGTGCTAGTGCACTATGGGTTTATGACTCGAGGTGGCCAGAATTAGTCCATCCGTTTGCATCAGCAATTGATAGTGAACTGCCTATACCTCCAGAAAGAACACATTTGATGTTGCGTAGTAAAAGTAGCTGGGTAGAGGTTGAAAAAAAACCAAACGATAAGTGTTTTTCTGAATATCCTGAAGAAAGCATTGCCCAATGGCATAAAAGACTGAGTCTTGAAAAATAAACTAATGTTGGGCCAGCATTATATAACCCTTGAGCAAGCATTTCGAGCGGGATATGAGTCTAGAGTTTGGTTGAGTGCAAACTATAAAGAGCTGATTATTAACTTACAGTTAATAATTTCAATCGCTTTGGTTTCTGTACTGGCATTTTGGGGCAAGCTACCATTAACTAGTAAGTATGAATAATCAGCAGTTATTATAGTAGGGGGCATCAAATTAGCTGCATTGCACCTGGTTATGATTTTTACACTACACTTGAAATAATACTATTAGTATCAACAGATGATACTTTTAAGTTAAACAACTTATTGATTGACAGAGACCAGACTTTTCTGAAAGATATTTTGCTTTAAAGAAGAGTACTAAGGTCACTGAATGAAGCTGGTTCGAAATCTAATACTATTGTTTTCTCTAATGCCCCTCTTAAGTGCTGCTGGAAAATTGGATGTCATAAGAGGTATATGGTTATTAAAAAAATAATAAATAAGTTAATTGTAGGGTGCGTCGTAGTTTTTCTTACTCTGGCCTTAGTCACTCTTTACACTGTTGGGGCACAACTTATTCGTCCAACTCCAAGTAACATTATTAAACCTGAAATAAGCTTGCCATTATCAACAGTTAGTTTTAGAGGTGAGGGTAATATTCAGCTTAAAGGATGGTTGGTAAAGAATCCCGTTTCCAATGCGGGTGTGTTATTAATGCATGGTAATCAAAGTAATCGCTTATCTATGTTATCAAGAGCCAAGTTTCTATATCAGGCTGGCTATTCAGTGATGTTATTTGATTTAAGGGCGCATGGTGCCAGTGATGGGGAATATAAAACATTTGGGTATTTAGAAACGAAAGATGCAGAGCTGGCCATTCGCTTTTTTAAGCGGCAAGCCAATCTTAAAATAGTAGGAATTATTGGCACATCTTTAGGTGGTGCGGCCACTGTATTAAGTGACATGCCATTACCAGTTGAAGCAATAGTTATAGAGTCTGTTTACCCAACGATTGAAAAAGCAATTATTAATCGACTTACTGCTCGAATGGGGAAGTGGGGAGCTTACTTTGAGCCTCTGCTCTCTTATCAATTGCCATTGAGGTTGGGGATTAAGGCGACAAATTTACAGCTAGTAAAAAAGGTTGGAAATATTATGAAGCCCTTCTTAGTTATTGGTGGGGAGCAAGATACTCGTACCACACTAGAAGATACACAGTGGTTGTATAATAATATCAACTCATCCTCAAAAAGCTTATGGATTGTTCCTGGGGTTGGTCATGCCAACTTTCATCATGTAGTAAAGGCAATCTATGAAAAGCGTGTATTAACATTTTTATATCAATATTTGCCTATAAATTCAAAGTAATAACAAAGAGGTGGCAATGAATGACAATTAGAAGAATAGTATTAACTGTATTTTTTTCACTATATTCCATAACAAGCCTTTCTCAAGAATGTGTAGTATTACTGCATGGTCTTGTGAGAACTGCAAGTTCTATGGAAAAGCTTGCAATTGAACTCAGCAAAGTAGGCTTTTACGTTGTCAATATTGATTATCCCTCAAGAGATAAACCTGTTGAGGTGCTAGCTGAAATAGCTGTCTCAGAAGGCTTAAAGCAGTGTAAAAAACAGAATGCTATTCCTGTGAATTATGTCACTCACTCACTGGGTGGTATATTAGTACGTCAATATTATCAGCAGCATACACCAATGCACGTCAAAAGAGTTGTAATGTTAGCTCCTCCTAATCAAGGAAGTGAAGTAGTTGACAACTTAAAAAATGTACCTGGCTTTGGCTTGATAAATGGTCCGGCTGGTAGGCAGTTGGGCACAGATAAAAATAGTATTCCTAGTCAGCTTGGACCAGTAAATTTTGAGCTAGGGGTTATTGCAGGTACACAATCAATAAACTTAATATTATCAACCTTTCTACCCAATCCTGATGATGGTAAGGTTTCAGTAGAGCGCACCAAAGTAGAAGGTATGTGCGGCTTTATCGCATTACCCACCACACATCCTTTTATCATGAGCAATAACTTGGTCATAAAAGAGGTAAAGAACTACTTAAAGAATGGTAAATTTGAAAGTAAATCAGCAGTATCTAGCTGTTAATGTAAAGGATGTTTGCTACTTTAGGATTAGTTTATGCTATTAAAAAGCCTATGCACAAAATCTGCACATAATTTACTTGTTTTAACCATGAAATCTGCACATATAAAAAATAGTATTGAGTGACTGAAAGTCCACTTCGAGAAAACTGAAAAATCGTTCTATTTTATGGTTAAAAAAATAATTAAGTATGAGTTAATATTAATAGTTCTACTGGCAACAGTGAATATTTATTTTCAACTAATGCCCCTTAAAGACTTTATTGCTGAACCAGCACATGCACCACCTCTAGGCATGAAATTTATCCCTTACTGTTCGAATGGAGATTTATCATCATTCACTGAAAAGGTGGGGGGAGAGGATGTCTGCTTGGCTGATCATCCAGGTGAAAAGGCTAAGGTTGGTATTTTTGTAATGAGTATTTTATTACTGATAATATTCCCCTTTTTATTGATGTTTGCTTTAATAGTGGTTCGGGGTCTAAGCCGAATAAGGGCTAAAAGGCTTGGAAATATCACTAAACAATAAGGTTTTAGAATGAAGCATTTTCTTGTATTGGTTGTTATAACTGTTCTATCAGGATGTAGTGACGATACTAGTAGCAGCTACACTTCATATGCTGAGGCAAAACAAGATAAACTATTTGCACGAGGCTGGCTACCTGATATTCTGCCTACAACAACAGTAAATATTACAACCAAAAATAATCTAGACATTAATACCTCACAAGGTAATTTCACTATACCTTTAAACGACTTAAAGCAATTTACCAGAGAGTTGAGCTTCATTAAAAATAACCATTATTGCTTCTTTGATAATAACAGTACAAGTAAAGCCAGTTGGCAGTTTCTGATAGATGCTGAATCAGGATATGTTGAATACACCTATAGCCCGAATAATGAAGCTTGTTCGATCGAGTAATCGTTGACAATAGGTCCTGCTTATTGAGTCCATAGTGGTTTATGCTGATAAGACGGGTCCAAAGATTTTGAACAAATGTATGTACTCTCTGACAAAAAAGGGAGCATGACACTCCCCCAGTGTAAGGACTTTATCGCAGGCAAGTTACATTCATTGCATAGGATGGTCCCAAACTTGGGAGTATCATTTTTATCTACACACTAGAATTATGGCGTTCAATATCAGGCAGCTATGTTGAAGTTACTAATAAGGCTTAGTAGCAATAGTGATTTCGCCAGGTAAGTACATGGTACTCCCCACATCGTTCAGTTGTATACGCTGGTGCTTTAGTAAGGTTTTAGCTTGTCGTTGTGCCGCTAATATATCATCCATTGCATGGCTGGCATTTGAAAAATATTCCTTTTCAGCTGTTTTCGAGCAGATCGTATATTCAAAAGTAGTGTTGCACTCAATGGTTTTAAATCCTACCTGTGTTAATAAATCGTAAAATTCATCCTTCAATAGAAAGTATCGGTTAGCTACAGCATCCATTGCTCCTATGAGTTTGTCTTTTACATTGGTTATTTTCGTAAATTCCTTACGTTCTTGGCTATCAGTAAACAAAAAACCAAGATTGATAAAAAGCCCACCAGGCTTAAGTGCTTTAAATACACTATAGTAAAGTTGATGTTGATTTTTTAAAGGAATTTCATGGTTACCACTTTTGATTACCACACGGTCGAAGCTAGCTTTAGGTAGTTGTTTTCCAGACTCAAGGTCGGTCATGGTTAGTACGTCCCCATTTACTATATAAACGTTATCCTTATGAAGAGTTGAGCGAGCTAAATTTGTTTGAACAGATGAATACTCCAATAATGTAAAGGTTGGTAACTCAATATTATGTGTTACACAGTAATTGATCATACGGTGAGTTAGGTTACCGTTTCCTCCCATTGCATCCAGTACATTTGCAGCTGATTCAAGCTGTAGCATATCAATAAATGCGTCTAGAAAATAATCACTGAACCCGTTAATTCGATCTTGATTATATTGACCAACTATATCATAAGCTTTTATCGCTGTTGCACTAGCAAGAGAAGAGAGCGTGTTCATATTTTATGTCCTTATTAAGTAAGCATTTAGCCTTTTGTATAATATCAGTAACTGATGACAGAATAAGCACCTGATAGTAGTAGCAATAGCCCTATCAGAGACTTGCTGTTGAAAGAGTGTTGTGCGACCCTCAACCAGCCAAAATGGTCAATAATAATACTGGTAATCATTTGGGTAACAATTGATAGCACAACAGTATTTGCCACTCCAATGGTTGATGAACCTAATGCCATCATAGAGATCACGGTTAATGAGCATAACACTGAGAGTAGTCCCCAAATATATACTTTTTGAGGATGAAAAATATGGAGTTTTTGACGACTAAATATTTTATAGAAAACCAAAAAACATAGAAGGTTTTCGATAAAGTTAAGCCAAGTTACAAAGACCATATCATTTGTCTGCTGCAAAAGAGAAGCATTGGTAGTGGATTGGAGTGAGCTGAATATGCCTGAAAGAAAACATAGCAAGCAATAAATCATGATAGTTTTTTGGGAGAAACTTTGTTTGGCTCGCACTCGTAAAATAAATAAGGTCCCAATAACAGCCAGTCCTATTCCTACAACCTGTAAAAAGCTGATTAACTCTTGTAGCATTTGAAACCAACCAAAGTGGTCAATAACTGTTGCAGATGTTAATCGTGCTGTTATAAAAACAGCCAATGTTTTACCAATGCCAAGTTTTGCAGGAGTGATAGTCATAACCACTACAGTTACAGTTCCATAGAGTCCCCCTAGAAAGCTCCATAAAGGAATTTCTTTTAACTTGGCTAGGTATACCGTTGAAAAAAGCAAGTAAATACTTGTTAAAACAACTGCTCCTAGGAGAAAGTTAAGCAATATGGCGAATCCGGCGCGTCCTGTATATTGAGCTATAAAGTTATTCACTCCTGGGAGTAAGGCAATACCAACGCCACCAAATAATGGTGCCAAGTAAAAAATAAATTCCATTTTAGAGAACCATTTAATTTGTTATGTGAGGGTCATGTACAACAAATGAGAGAGATTAACTCACTGGCTAAAGAGCTTAAAGGGGTTTTTGGCTGGCATCAAGTCTGAGTAGTACTACTTGCTCAATATATTATTGCATTGGTGAAAGCTCGATTGACTTACCTGACTCAAGTGGTATACATCTTTTATGGAATGGCCTTATCTACATCCAATTATAAACGCCTTCAGCGATTTTTAAGAGAGTTTAATGTAGAGGCGACTCATCTAAAGCATCATGAATGACTATACCCAATGCGAAGGGTTTTTTTTGGTGAGGCCATCAAGTGACGAAGCCCCATGAGCCTATATTAATAGGTGATTGGTGTGACAGTTAAATGCTCCATGCATTAACTGCATTCCCACCATCCTTGGCATTTAATTACCCACAAATTTGGGCTAGCTCAAAGCCTGCCTTCAGTTCATATAGTCTATTAAGACCACGCCAA
>NZ_JAPMOU010000097.1 GCF_028858535.1 Spartinivicinus poritis | reverse complement strand
ACAGCATCGCTGTGATGATATAGACAAGTTATTTATACAGCATCTTCAATATGCCACTTTATGATTTTCTAGCTATATGATAATGCCAAAGCTTTAGTTGTTTAGCTGCTTGAACTTTTGATGCAAATTGTGGGTCATTCGTTTTGACATCTGTTGAAGCTTTATTCCTACCAGGAAGTCCTTGTAAGCCTTTATTTTCGTAATGATTTATAAAGGCATCCACAATAGCAATTTCATTGAGTGGTAAATTTATATAAATTTTAGAGAAATGATTGCTGATTTCTAATAAGTATCTTGGAGCAGTAGTGTTGCTTAAGTTGATTTCTGCTCGCTGAATTCTCTCATCCATGCAAGCCTCTCTGCAGAGGTTAATCCTTTAGGCATTATTTTAGAAGGAGCATTTGCTGCTTTAATAGTTCTTTCTAAATCAAAATTGAATGACCCTGTATTTTGCTCCGTTTTTGTCCCTTCTTTTGTAAATTTTGAACTCATGATAAATTCCTCACTTGCTCTTATTGTCAGTCTAGCTGGCTTTCCCTACACTGCCTATCGACTAGTTATAATGGCTATGCCCTCTCTTTATGTTTAGTTGGTTTACACTTTGTGCTTTCACTTACTCACTACCCTACTACAAGAGCAAGCTTAATACCATTGCTGCACTTCTTCTATTAGATACTAATGGCATTCCGAACTAATAATATGAATATTTATTTTCATATAGTATAAAAATTGACAGAATAGTTGGTGTTTTTGATGCGCGTTTAACATGCCAATATTGCCAAGAGCTTTTTCTGAGTTAACAAGGCTCACCCAAAGCACCTCACAAAGTCACCCCTCAACTCTAAAGCTCACCTAAAACCCTGATAGACTCCACTGCTCCTGTTGTTCATTGAGCTGTAAGGAAATAGCAGTGGCAGACTTGGCAAAGGTTGGGGATAAACATAGTTGTTCTCTCTGTGGTACAAATACAGTTGTAGAAGGGTCCACAAGCACCCTTGTAGATGGGCTCCCGGTTGGCGATAAGGCTGCTCTTAGCCTTTTGGCTGGATGAATTAGTTGCTGTGACCATAAGCCTTCACGTAGGCCACAAAACAAGGTATTGACACTCTAGCTAAGCTTTTAATATATCTCTAACAGCATAGGAGGCCTTGTTTACTTATGGACGTCATATCAATACACCAAGCCAAAAGCTCCTTATCTCAGCTTGTGGCTAGAGCTGAGCAGGGGGAAACCATTCTGGTAGGTGCTTACGGCAAAGCACAGGCCAAGATTGTACCTACCAGCTTTGAAGACAAGCCTAAAAAGAAAATAGGTATACTCGCTGGCAAGCTTCATATTCCTGAAGACTTCGACGAGCCATTGGAAGATGATGTGCTGGCAGCGTTTGAAGGCAAGCTAGGCAGCTAAAGAGAGTGGGTTTATTGAGTTACCGGTAAAAGGCGAGCACACAGAAGCACTACTACAACTGCCACCTATACATAAAGACCCTTTCGACAGGCTTTTAGTAGCTCAAGCAATCACAGAGCCTATGAAATTAATGACAGCAGATAATAAGTTAAGTGATTTCAGCGAGCTTATTTGGAAAATTTAATCTGTGGTCCAGAATTATTTATCCTTCATGCTGAAATAATATTTAATGTTATTATCTTATATGTATATCGCGCATACTTAAATTAAACCTTTAAAAAACGGGCTACTAATGTCGTCTTTAAAACAGATTGATACATCCTCGTAACACACAAATTTCACAGTGAGTAGTACGGAAAGTACTCATTGTTTGTTAGCCCTTCTTCACATAACAATAACGACTACGTTTTATCCTACTCAAACAAGCAATTAAGAATAATTTTCAACAAGAAGTACTCCTAGGGGGAGTTATGAAAAAAGCTGTATTAGCTGTTGCTGTAGTGTCAGCCTTTGCTGTACCTGCCTTTGCGGAAACTAATTTAAACCCTTTTGAAGATAGTAAAAGCGGGTTTTACCTAGGTCTTGGTCTAGGTGCTGCTGATTATGATGACTCTTATAGCACTGCTAAGGACTTTTATAATGAAGTGGGTGCCTCTGGTACTTTAAAATACACAACACGCGATGCTGCTTGGAAAGTATTTGGTGGATATCGTGTCAATAAATATTTTGGTGTAGAAGCTAGTTATAACAATTTAGGAAATCCTGACGCAGACTTTTATCCTAGTAATGGCCGTAGCATTGTTGAAACAGAGGCTGAAATTAAAGGATATGGATTAAAAGCTATAGGTTATTATCCAATTAACAATAGCTTTGAATTACTAGCAAGTGTTGGGGCTTTAAAATGGGAAGTTGAGGAGGAAACGAAGGGGACTTCTTTTGTTACCGGACGCTCTGCTAAATTTAAGTCTAAGACTGAGAAAGGTACTAGTTTAACTGTTGGCCTAGGAGCTAATTACAACCTAACTGATAACATTGCTTTCGGTCTTCAGTGGGAACGTATTAATGATGTAGGCGATAAGAAGTTAGCTTTTGGCGAAACTGACATCGATACCTACACTTTATCAGCTCAATACAAGTTCTAATTCAAGTCTTGTATAAACATTAAGGGTGCTAAATAAAGCGCTCTTTTTGTATATATCAATAAATACTTCTCTCACAAATTCATACAAAAGTTTCTTATCTCAATTTTCTGTAAGCTCGCATTAAGCATCCTCAAACTAAACCCAGAGCCGTAGATACCGTGTGTCACATCCCCTTGCGTGTGTCCTAATAAGGCCTTGATATGCTCGCTAGGTACGCCTGACTCAACCGCTAAGTCCCTGAAGGTATGCCGGAAGCTGTGGAAGACTTTAGCTGGACCGAAGCCAAGATGCTGCTTAAATCGGGTAAACCATTTAGTGACATTCTTGCCGTATTTCCCACTCACTTTATTTAATTGGAAGAGCTGCTGTCCTTGTTTTGTAGCTAAATAGTCGAGAAAGCCAAGGCTTAGGACCTCACAGTGAAGGGGTATTTTTCTAGCTGAGTTTTCATTTTTTAATTGATTATTTTCCTCGCTATGAATATGTAAGTAGTAAATGGCATCTTCCTGCTTAACATCGCTAGCGCTAAGCTGTGCCAGCTCTTCAAGACGTGCTCCCGTATATAGAGCTAAAATAGGCAACCAATATTGCCATTCACACTTATATTTTTTCTCCTTAAACAGTGGCTGACTGAAGATGAGCTTTAAATCATTCTGATTAAATGACTGCTTTTTTGTTGTGGTCTTCTTTCCTTTAGGTGCTAAACCAGACAGGGGATTAGCCTTGATATATTTACGCTGGGTAAGCCAATTAAAAAAGACATTCATCTGGGTAAAATGGTTCTTAGCGGTTCTAGCGGATATAGTAGGGGAGTTGCGCTTATCTAACTCTTTCAGGCTGAGCTTAGCGTTAGGGCCTACAGTTCTTCGCTGGGGATATGTAAGCAACCCTTGGCTGTATTTATTGGCTAAGGTGTTATTCACCTTTGCTGGGACCACATCACCAACCAAGTCAATCAAGGCTTTAAATGCCGTATAATAATCTTCCTTGGCTTTGTGTCCCCATTCAGTAGCTACTTTTTCAGTTTCAAATTGGATATACAACACTGACAGGGTAGTTATTTTTGGTTTAGTTTTTTCCTGGCTTACTTCTCCTTGCCTGGGCTTAAAGTGCCTTGTCCCTAAGCTTTCATAGGCCTTGTGTTTCTTATTTATGAAGGATTTAAGAAAGATATCAAGCTGCTCTAAGATAGCTAATTTTCGTTCTAGTTTCTTTTCTGACTTTATCTCATCTATGGCTGCATTGATTGCCCCACGCAACGTAGCCGCTCTAGTACGGGCTTCAGTCTTTATCTTGGTCCTTAGCGAGAGCTGTAATTCGCCCTTGCAAAATAAGTATCTTAGTTCCATTGGTATGACCTTTCGGAAGTAAAATGTACCATTTCGAGTGCGTAGGTAGTCCACATCTCACCTCGGTTTTGTACCATCTCGACTCTCAGTTTTGGTACAAAAGGGGTAAACAGTTTCATATCTGGGAATAACTCATAGTATTCACTAACTGTGAGCAAGCCACCCCTGGTAGACACGCTGTCTTCAGGTGGCAGTGCCTTCGGGTGTGGGAGTTCGAATCTCCCCTTCGGCACCAGTTTAAGGAGAGGCAAAGAGAAGGAATAACCCTGGCGAAGCAGAAGGGTGTCTATAAGGGCAGGAAGAAAGCGCTAAGTACTGAAGATGTCGAACAACTGAAAGCCCGTGTTGCTGCTGGAGAAGTTAAGGCAAAAGTGGCGCGTGACCTTGGGATTAGCCGCGAAACGCTTTATCAATATTTAAGAGCTGAGGCTTAGGGCATATGCCTAGTTTGTGGTCCATCCTTACTCATTACCTATCATTGACTTCATAATGTGGCGCTTTGAAAATAAGAGTCATTGTAAGGAGTTGATAACATGAGTGAGTACTTTAAGCTTGTTTTACCAGAGCCTGAAGAAATTAGAGCAATTATCAAAGAGTCTGGCTTAACAAGAGCCGAAGTTGCCCAGGCATTATATACATCAAGAAACCAATTAAATAAGTGGTTAGCTCCAAGAGGCCGAGCTGAATCAATTAAAATACCATTAGCAGCGTTTGAATTATTATTGATTAAAATAGGTAAGCATCCACTTTATAAAAAAACTAAAAATTAATATTGATAAATAAAACGTTAGGAATATTATTAATTCTGTCTCGGATGAGGCAACTTATCAATAAAAAGGCGTCTGCTCAATAGCACTCGCTGAAACAAATGGAGCACATTTAGATGAACACTCATGCTATCTTTGCGTTTAAACTCTTTTCTTTTTCCTTCGAAGTAGACACACTAACTTAAACTAGGCCGTCTAGCTTGGTATATCTGTAAGCCCTCTGAGGATGTCCTAGGCCACTCTCTTCTTCAATAGTTAAAGCCTGATGTATTGGACTCAACAGGCCGCTATATTTATTAATAGCAAGGCCCTGAGATAGCTTTGGGACAGCTTTTTATTTATTTCTAAGCTAAACCTTAATTACATTTTTGTGTCCTCTTATACCGCTAGAGACTGCTAGATACCTGTACCTTCTTTTTACATGCGCGCCCTTGTTAGAATTTAAAATACGGCAAATCAAGTGCTTATAAAAATGGAATTATTCTTGCGTTTTAAGAATAGAATTAATTCACTAGTGTGTAGGCAGTAATATGGATGTAAAAAATAAGTTACTAGGCGTTCTTGCAGGTTCTATTCTGTATGGGGTAGCAGCTACAGCTAATGCTACGTTTACAACTATGATGTAACTCCAACTCCACCTGAAGAGATCATAATTCCTGTTGTGCCTTATAATGAGCAATGGCTAAAGGTCACGGATGGCTAGCTAAGAAATAGGCGCATGCTGTCTCTGCTTAGTGTTACTCTATTGTGGTCCTTTCTGTTCGCTTTCTTGCTTAGCTTGTGCTTTTTGCTCCATACGCTTCAAGTAGAAACCTACAACAACAAGTGTAGAACCAGTAACAAGCGTCACAATATCAAGTCCAGTCGTATGAACTATGTCTACTACAGTTTCAGGTAAGAAGTGATGTATAGCTTCATGTGAAATGTTTACCCATTCGCCAACGTGAGCTAAGTGAAGAAACTCAATAAAAAACAATATTAAGGAGCCTGTGATAAGAATTGAGCCTAAGAAAAAGCAACCAAATTGACAATAGAACATATATTAACGCAGCTAAAGTTTAAGACAGTTAACTATAGCTCTAACTACTCATATTTCAATGCATACTCTATCTGCAATATTTTCATAACAAAGTAATTGGCAATAAGTCCATTAGAACCAAAAGCAGTATTTTGGTATTGAAAATATATTATTAAATAAGTAAAGCTATTATGTCCTTTTCACGCGGAGCTATAAATAAACACTGGGATGTTAGAGGTTTTCATCAAGATGTTGATATTCAGTATAGCCATTCTTCACATGCATCATGAGAAGCTCACGATAATCCTTTGTTGCCCAACACTATCGTAGAAAATTACATTATCTGTAAATACTCAATTGGTATTGAGATTTTGAAAAGATTTATGCATTGTCTTAAACATTGAAATAAGGAGCTTCCATTTACACTTTGTTATGTTTTGCACCTAAGAAAAAATAAGGAAAATAGAGTTATGAATAAAATGCTCGAGTATTAAGAAGCAGGCTTCTCTAATTGGTTTAGATGGGTGCCACATTTATTGCTCTTCATAGTACGCTATGGAAAAAGTAACAGAAATATTAGTTTTAGCTGTCCATTAGAAACTAGTGATGATATGAGGTTAACTTGGGCAGGCACGCACTAGCTCAATAAAAAAATGCCTACAAAGACGTACAAACAGAAAAATCCAAAAGAAAACATAACTATAACAGCAAAGTAAAAAGCTATGGGGTTATCTTCTTTTGTATATGTGTCGTAATTACTACCGCCTCCCTTACCTAGGTTTACATAACCGTTTTTTAGTGCATGTACTCCCCAACCAAAACAACCTAGTATAAGTAGAATTAATGCTATTGCCCACACAGTCTCTGGCTTATTAAATGTTTCAATCTTTTCATGAATATCAAAGGCAACAAAAAATAGGATTGCTGCTATAGCTATCATTGATAAAACGCTTAAATAATACATAAAAGGGTTATCAGCGCGTGTATAAACTTCAGTTCCATGATTAGTAGGGTAACTAAACCTTCCCACCAAGATAATATAGCTAGTCCATAGTGCTATCCCTATACCTACAATAAAGCAGAAGTCTTTATAATCCATCTTACAACTCCACAAATTAATAATACTAATTTTAGTGCACAAGGAGACAACGCGCTTAATTCCAATATGAATTCGCGTTTTACTAACAGCCTATCCTAAGTGCCTAACCATGAACATTTACTACGAAGCCTATGCAGAAGGTTTAATGTGGTGTTGGAAGTGGGTGATGTCACGTGCTACTAATAAGTGATGACCGAGTTTAATATTTGCTATTGTTGGGCGGAGACACACTAATAAATAATTACCGATAAAAAGAATAAAATACAAGCCAGTGCTACGACAACCTCTAAACCTACGGCTTTTAGGTACTCTTCTGGTTCATCGTTTCTGTCAAAAAACTTTTTCTCTTTTGATTTAGCTAAAAAATTTGATACTTGACCAGTAATTAACGCTTTTATAATACTATAAACAGTCTTCAGCCCTATAATAAGTAGTATAAATGCAAAAAATATATCTGTAATAAAGCTCAATATTCTATACCTTCTTAAATCAAAAGCAGAACCACTCTCCGCTGCTACAATAATAGCCCATAAGTAGGAGATACGCTTAACACTATTTTTACTTCTCTTTTTATTGAACTTCTATACATCTTGGCTTATGTGCTTGGTTCCACGCTCAGGTAACAACAGGTATCACTTTTAAATATAGGGATATATACCCATCATGAATCATTTTTTAGGTGTGAAAATTAAGTGTTCGGCTGAACCTGTTTGCTGCCTAACCTTTGTTGTTTGGCCAGGCATAAGGTATATCTTTGTTTATGTATGTAAAAATATTAACTATTACTGCTTAAAACTTGCGGTTAACGTTAAATTGGCAAATGCGCTATAGCCAAAAATGCTCACATAATAGATTCCTGCTTTTGGATTATTCACTGTACAGCTTTCGTTGTTGCCGTATAGATAAGGTCTACAATCATAATCAGATGAAGAGGGACGTTTGGCAAATTTCATATATAAATCTGCATCACCACTGCCTCCTTTAATTGTGATTGATAAATTTTGTGCATTATTGGGTACAGTTAATTTATAATGCAACCATTGCCCTTTTGATCCGATAAGGTTAGTTTTAGACTTACCATTGGTTAAATCGCCATCGTCCCCAGGGTCTGGATTATCTTTACAAGATTGTGTTCCCTGTTTTCTACCGAAGTTTTGGGTCCATAAATGTTCCTAATTATCACTATACCTAAGCCATTAGCTGCTGTATATTTGAACAGTATGGCAATTTGATTGAGAAGGTATAA
>NZ_JAPMOU010000096.1 GCF_028858535.1 Spartinivicinus poritis | reverse complement strand
GGAGCCATGCCTGTAGTCCAGCCCTTTAAGTCTTCCTCATCCTGCTAGTCAAGCATTAAAAACTTCGGAATCGAGTATTAACAACTATATAAGTCAAGCAACAGATTATGTAATTAGTAATTTCGATGAGAGTGAGGTTACTAACACTTCAAAAGAAGCGAATGAAGTCATCAATAGGATTAAAAATATAAAATTCACTGTTGGACAGATTGCAGACAATCCCAATCAACTAACAAAAGCTGTATATGATCGCACTAATAATATAGTAACTATTAACAAAAGATTATTTAAAACAGACTCTCGATCATTATTGCAAGTACTTACCCATGAAGCATACCATGCTATATCTTTGCACCTACAAGACAACAGTAGTATCGAGCAACTCGTAAAAGACAACACTAAGCTTTACCTGGAAGCTCATAATCATACATTTACTAATGTAGGTCTTTCAATAGATCCTCTTCCTTCAGATCAAATTTACCCTATTCAACAAGAAAGTAGACCAAGGTATTTAATCAACTTGGGTGGCCCTAGTGATACCGACGCACTGTTTTCGATACCTGGAGACAGAGTTGATTGGCTGGGTATGATTTTTCAAGCACTATTTCTAAGAAGTCCAGTCAAAAAACCATCGATACCTTCTATCAGTTCATTTAAACCCAGCAATGTCGGTACTAAAATTCTCACTACTGTTAAAAACCCAAAACCTATAGGCACAGTACTTCAACCTAAGCCTGGAGCAAAACCACGCCCAATTAAACCACCAAGAGAAGATCAGGAACCTCTTTTACCTGAGCAAGCCGTTACTACTACGACGAATCAAAAGCCTACTAGGGTTCAAGACAGAGCATTAGCAGGCTTAGCAGATGAGATAACTGAAACAATTGTTACAGTAGCAAATTCTCCTAACACTGAATTTACTCCACTCACTAAAATTCCTGAGTCAGTGCAGTTTGAGCCTAATATTAACTTAATTGAAAATAACCCACTACTAGAACAAGAACTCGCAGAAGATGAAATTCGTTCAATTGGCGAGCTACCTGATGGCATTTATAAATATAATGGCGGCGATTATGATCCAACCCATATCATCGTTCAAGATGGTAACAGCTTCGCCGCCAATGAAAATACATATGTAGATAGTGGAGAAATCACATATATAGTATATGACGCTAAATATACTAATGCCTGGGAAGAAGGTAGTGTTACCTATGAAGTCAGAATTGACCCTGAAACAGGCAGTATAACTAGTATTGAGCCCGAATATCCTGTTGGTGCCGGTGGTAGCCGTGATGGTTTATATCCTGAAAAAGCAGCAGATTTATACAATGAATTTAAAGAAGGTTTTGACAAGTACGATAGAGAACGTCCTTATGAAATGCTAAACAAAGTCACAACAGATAGAAACAGCGTTAACCAACTCAACTTTGAAACATCAGAGAGTCTCAAATTAGACGAAAAAATAGCAAAATTAAAAGGATTAGCAAAAAATAAATATAATGAAGCTATAAATACTATTTCTCTTCGTCATTACACTACAGTACCAGATGGTCAAGAGCCCTTTTCTGAGTTAGCAACAAGCTTTGAACTAAAGCTTAGAAATAAAGCCCAAGGTGAGATTTTTTCTCGAGATGATTTTATAGAAAGAGGAAACACTAATACAAATGCGAAAGATGTTGCGCTTATGGGCAACACGCAGTTCAACTTCTTTCTTTTGACTATAGATGAAACAGCCCCTAGA
Organism: Spartinivicinus poritis; assembly: GCF_028858535.1. NCBI lineage: Bacteria > Pseudomonadati > Pseudomonadota > Gammaproteobacteria > Oceanospirillales > Zooshikellaceae > Spartinivicinus > Spartinivicinus poritis. Next base: position 6,484 of record NZ_JAPMOU010000096.1, on the reverse strand, counting down.
CGAGGTTTTTTAGCCAATAAAACTCATTTTGCTGAGATCAAAATAACCCAAGAAGTTTCTGACCTTTTGGGGGATGTATGGATTTCAAAAGATTTAATCAAAGACATTGTGACTCCAAAAGATTATGCTAATGTTAAAGCATTTAAAGGCAGTTTGATTGAGTTAAAAAAGTATGTCAGCTTTGTATTAAGTAAAGGGTTCGCTTCTCAACCTAATGCCCAACTTACAGCTATAGATACTCATTTCTCTGGCTCAACAGAAGTTAAAGTACCAGGAAATATTCAACAACATGCCGGTGGAGTCGATATCTACACATGGCATACTGTAGAGGCAGCCGCATTGACTATTAACCCTCAAGAAGAAGAGGAGTATCAGCGTAAACCTCTTAGCGAGGTTAATACAGTAGAGGAAGCTATCAACTACCTTCAATATTATGCTATTGACTTTGAAGAAAACCGCGTTTCATGGTTGGCCCTACAGATACACTTTGCTACACAGTTCAGTAATGGCTATAATGCTGCCTCCCCCGAAGCAGACCAGATATTAAACCTGAAATTTGAGGATTCGTTAGCCATCTCTAAACAACTTAGATCTGAGTAAAAAACTTCAAAGCTTTCTTTTCTAAGAAATAAGAATAACCTACGTCATATGTAGGTTATTCTTAATCAAATATAATTTTTATACTGCTACTTAATTAATTAACACTCAACTTACCTACCTTTTAACTACACATACCTTGCTTTTCATTGTCTCCATATGATCTACCAACCTATCGAAAAATAATCGGCGATAATGTTGATACCAATTACTTTGAAAACGCTCATCTGGGTCATACTTGAGTTTTTCCCGTAAAAAATTGGGGAACTGTGGATAACAGGCCAGCACCTGTGCCCGGCTAGCAAACCGATGATAAGTGGAGAAATAACTGCCTTGATATTTTATAGCGATATCAATTAGCCCGCATAATATATCTCTGCTTTTGGCCCTGCCGAGTGTTGTATGGTCGGTATGTACATTAAAAATGATACAGGCATAATTTTCTTTAGCCCAACTTAAGAATGATTCATTATCCTGCTGAATAAGTCTGACAGTTCCATAAATAATATCTGCTTCAACCTTGCGTAAAAACTGTCTAGCATCTGCCATAAACTCAGCGAGTTTTGCTTGCGGCACATAGAGCTCCGTTATCATCTCCGAGCCACGACATTTAGCGTTCAACTGCTGGTCAAGTTTTTCATGATAATCATCCAAATAAATGCTTAGCTGGTGAGTATCAGACCAATATAGTTGCCCTGATGATTTTAAGTAAAAGTCACGAAACTGCTCAAAAGCTTTGCTTTTATTCGTATGGGCCAGTTGTAATAATTGCTGCCACTGGTCTTTACTCAGCCTTGTTTGATGTTTCGGTATTGGTCTATCTATAGATACCGGCTTATAGCAAGAAAATATACCTTCTTGCAAAAAACCATTTGATTGTGGATCTATTGCAAACTGAAAGTCACCGTAGAAATAACCCTGTTTAATTTTTTCATGTAGCTGAGAAATAAGCTGATCAATCGTCGTTGTTTCGACAATTCTTTGTACCTTTTGCCTTTTTGCCAATTGGATAGTGACTTCAACTACAACGCCAAATAAACCATACCCCCCCATAACCAAATTAAACAGTTTATTGTTTTCTTGGCGACTACAAACAACTAAATCACCCTCAGCATTCACTAATTTAAAAGATACAACATCTTGAATAAAGGGTTTCATTTGCAGACCCCGCCCGTGAATATTGGCAGCTATAGCACCGCCCATACTCAGTCGGTCCGCTCCCGTTTGCTTTTGACTAATTCCCCATACAACTCCCGTTTTATGTTGTAACACATGATATTGTCTGATTAACTCAGGCCACTGCATACCAGCTTCTACCGTAATTGTGCCTGCTGCAAAGTCAAAATTAACAACCTTATTAAATTGATTCATATCCAGCAAAAAACCACCGGTTTTAAACTGTTGCCCTCCCATCGCATGACGGCCACCAGCCACACAAATAGGTTGCTTACGTTGCCTAGCTTGCTGAACAGCTTGAATAACATCGGTTATGGTTTTTACTTGAATAATATCAGCAACACAGGCTTGATTTAGTTTAGAGTGTATATCATTGACCCACTTAGGCGGATTCTGCTTGTTAGATAAAAGAGTTAACTTAGTCATTATTAAACTGCTCAGTAATTAAACACAGTTTTACACTAGCAATCTCTACCAAGATAATCGATACTTATATTAGGAGTATTGCTTTTCAATACCCAGCAACACATGTACTGAGACTAACACTTATGCAACAAACTGAAGCACTCATTACCGCCCTCAAACGGCAACTAAAAGCCCGTGGCTTTCACTACAGTGATGTGGCACAAGCATTAGATATTAGTGAAGCTAGTGTTAAACGACTGTTCTCAGAGCAAAGTTTCTCATTAAAACGTTTAGAGGCTATTTGCCAGTGGCTGGATATTTCCTTTTTTGATCTGGCCAAACAAACCCCCATGGCCGAGTCAGAACGCTCAACCCAATTAACTAATGAACAGGAACAAGCTTTAGCTGAAAACTCCCTACTGTTGGTTTATTTCTATTTATTAATTAATGACTGGCCACCAAAAAAAATTGAAAAACACTACAATATTGCTCCAATTGAAAACATCAAATTACTTACAACTCTCGATAAATTAAAGCTGATTGAATTGTTACCCAATAATCGGGTACGCCAACTCACTCACCGGCAAATAGACTGGCTCCCTAATGGCCCCATTCGAAAACAGCATGAAGCACAAGTTAAAGCAGAGTTTCTTAAAGCGTCTTTTACAACGACAGAAGAACACTTCCAGTTTCATTTTGGTGAGCTATCAACAGCCTCACGCAATCTACTGTTTCGTAAACTAGAAAAACTGACAAAAGAGTTCAATGACCTAGTGGAAGTTGATCTGCATTTACCCGAAGAAGAAAAAACCAGTATAGGATTATTGACTGCCTCACGGCCCTGGGTGTTTTCAATGGTGAATCAGTTTAAGCGTGAAAAGCAATAGAGTAGGTTGTTTGATGTGGCTATGATTTAAGTACTATCAACCTGCCGTTAATATCAGCGATCAAGCGGCAGGAAAATAGCCTTAAAAATAATACCCAGTATAGAACTATTGACTGTCTCACGGCCTCTGGTGCTTTCCATAGTGAGTCAATTTAAGCGAGAAACGCATAATTATTAACTAATATCAGAAAGTTACTTAATAATTTATGTATTATGGCTATACATAAATAAAACCTATATTAGGTTTAGACTTCTAATTAGTAATTTTTAATACTGCTATTGGCTATATTAAATTTCATTTCTGCTATGTTTTCCCTTTACAAATTTCTGACATATTAAGAAAGCCTGTTTAACTCAATAAGTTAGGCGACTTACCTCATATCAATTTAAGTGACTGAAACATTTTTATAACAAATATCACTTTTTTATTTAACCTTTCATGTTTACTATGTGATCTCTCTCAAATACTGGCACATCCTAATAAACGGAATTTTTAAAACAGGAAAAACTATGGATTAAAGATAAGCCTTCACAGCTACCAATTAGTATGAGGTTTTAATATGAGCCATTCATATAAATCATCAACGATAATAAAAAAACTATTTATTATTTCAGTTTTCTTTTCAGCTACATTAGCCAACGCTGAAACATGGGTTTATTTCGGTAATAACACCGATTACGCTGTTGATGTCAATACCACCAATACCGTTGGTGGCTTAGGTAGTTCCTACTGGACTAATAATGCAGGAAGCATCAATGCGAGAAATGGCGATTTTCACAAAGTTACAAACCCAATTGCCAAATTTAATAGAAATAAAGGACTTGGTTATAATAAAGTATTTGAGTTTGATACCACTTTAACCATCCAATCAAAAACAGTTACTTTTACCACCTGGCTTAAAAGTTGTTACTCTTGGCCATGCTCTGGCAGCTCAATAAAAACTAAAATAAAAGGGCCTAATAGTTCTCCAAACACAAGCTTATCAGATGACTACACCCCTCATACATTTACCTTTACTTTAAGCAATGGACAAACTATTCAAGCTCAGTACCGTCAATATAATACCGGCACTGGTGATGACCAGATATATTTAGTGCTAAATCAAGATCATCCTAATAACTATGTAGCATCTGGAGATATCACAAAAGAGAATGTAATTGATGTCATCAATTACAACACCTGGATGCCAAGACATATGGCTAATGAAGCCAGTTACCGTAAAAATGAAATTCCATTTCACCTCAAACCATTCGATATCATTGTGCTAGAAGAAGTATTTAATGATGACTATCGTAATGATATGCGTGCTGCTTTAAATAACTCCCACCCCTTCTGGACAGGTCCTTTAAATCAACCAAGCAACCAACACTTTTCTGATGATGGCGGAGTTGCCATTTTAAGCAAGTGGCCAATAGCAACAGATAGTGAAGGTAACGAAATCAAAGATTCCATTACCTATTCTCATTGCCCTTGCGGTTTTAACAATGAATATAAAGGGGCCTGGTATGTCAAAATACTAAAACATGGTACGCCTTATCATATCTTTGGAACACACACTGTATGGGATTCAAGTCAAGCAGCTAATATCGATACGATGGAGCAAATAACAGAGTTAGGTAAATTTATTGCTAAGAAAAATATTCCTGCCAACGAAGCTGTCATCATCGCTGGTGATATGAATGTTTTTCAACATAAACCCATCTATAACACGATGCTCTCTTCCCTAAATGCTCAAAATCCATCAAATCAGCCAGGTGTCGTATTAACCAATAGCCATGATGAATCCAGAAACGATGGCACCGAAGGTGGTACAGGCACGTTGGATTATGTGCTTTACTCAAAGGCTCATAAACAACCTATTTCCAGCTACGTTAAAGTCTTGCCTTTTATGAGCCCACAAACCAACGATAACAATGGTTATGGCGGCTATCTGTTAGGTGAGTATTTATCCGATCATTTTGCCAAGCATGGACACTTTGTATTTACTGCAAACAACAGCGTTCCTAACTATGTAGAAATCAAATCGATCAGTAATTCTAGTTATACCTTTAGCTATCAAGGCTCAGGACACAGTGGTTGGGTTGGTGTATATAGAGAAGGTGATACCCCAGGGCAACAGTCTTCCTATACATGGCAATATACTTCAGGTACTAGCGGAGAAGTAACATTAAATATGAGTACACCTGGAAAATACAAAGCTTATCTTTTTTATGATAATGGCTATAACCGCGTTGCTGGGCCCATTTACTTCAACAAAATTTAATTTTCCTGGAGAGGAACAGCAATAACTGTTCCTCTCTGTCACTTTCATCACTACTAAAATCAGCTTTATTCCAGACTTAACCTGCTACACTAGAGACTGAGAGTAAATAGCTGTATACGTTATGAGCACTTCAATGAAGAAAATAATCCTAATATTATTAATTGTACTAACCGCTTTATCAATTGCTGGCGGAGTCTATTGGTTTTTCTTTAGAGCCGACATAGCCCCCCAAAAGAAAATCATAATCTTGTCAGATCCTATGCCACCTTGGCAATTCGCTGATGGACCAGACAATAAAGTAAATGGAATTAATGTTGAAATTGCTTCCACTATTTTTAAAAAGCTTAATATACCCGTCGAGTTTCAAGGATTAAGGTGGCAACAAGTCTGGGAAAGAATAGAGCAAGGTCAGGCTGAAGCAGCAATGTCAGTCTCAAGAAAAGATGCCAGAAAACCCTACTTATGGTATCCGGAAGAAGACTTATGGCTTAGTGAGTATGTCTTTTTTGCCAATAAGGGAACGAAAAAGAATGTCGCAGGTACTTACCAAGATGCCCATCAACGATTTAACCGTATCGGGATACTGAAAGGCTTTTCTTATAACAGTGAACTATGGAAACTATTTCCATATAAAAATGGCAACACCTCATATGATAAAAATGCTAAGCAAAAGGACTATAATGAAAGACTTATCATCATGACCACACCTAAAAGATGCATGAAAAAGCTTGCCCTTCGACAGCTAGATGCCTGTTTAATGGATAAATCGGTTGGTTTATATGTAGTCAAGCAGATTGGTGTAAAGGATAAAATAGAGCCATATAAAGCCGTACTATTTTCAAAAGGCTACCCTATGCCTTTTATTAAAAAATCAAACTACCCTGATTTAAAAAATATTGCTAATCAATTTGAAAAAGAGTTGAAAGCATTAAAAGCTAGTGGTGAATACGATAAAATCGTTAATCGCTGGCTTCATTAACTTCCTGGTTCAACTCATTGCTAATACTGCAATGAGTTGAACCCATACCTACCAATCACCAGCCCTTTCAAGGTGAGAATACAACCAATCTGGACATAATTTAATCAGATCGTGACTTTAGATTGTAACTCCTCCAAAATACATCGCTTGTCAATTAGTCAGAAAGGAAAGCAAGTG
>NZ_JAPMOU010000095.1 GCF_028858535.1 Spartinivicinus poritis | reverse complement strand
TTCAAATGGGGTAATGGAATACTACTATCAAGATCGTACGACCAGGACTACCGCATTACAGGCCATCTCGCTACAGGCATCGATAGACGCCATTTTTCTTATGACGATAACAGCAATATCACAGGCATTGATCGAGGCATAAAAAGCCAAACCTTTGCTTACGATGAATTGGACCGACTAAAGGGAGAAACAGGCAGCTATGGCAGCAAAACTTATGTTTATGATGCGTTAGGCAACCGTTTAAGCCGCACCTGGAAGTTTGGTGATAAAACCGAAACCCAAACCCTGACGTATAAAAACAACAGCAACCAGCTTGATAAAATCGCTAATAACGTTGTTACCCATACTGAGAGTGGGCACTTTAAAAGCTACTTAGGTGATGATTATCAGTATGACCCTATGGGCCGTTTAAAAGGCGTTTATAGCGGTGGGCTGGTGAAGCTATACAACTATTATGATGCTTTCGGCAAACGTATTAGACGGGCGAGCACTTCACTTTACCAAGATTTTTATATTTACAGTAACGGCGGTAACTTACTAAGCGAGCTGAGCTATAAATCAAGAGACTTAAAACAAACCAGTGAATATATTTGGTTAGGTAGTATGCCCGTTGCCCACATTGCCGGGAAAGACGGCAAATACGCCATTAGCTATATTCACACTGACCACCTCAATACACCACGATATGCGACTAACGACCAAGAGAAAGTCGTTTGGCAATGGGAGTCTGATGCCTTTGGAGTTGGCGACGCTGAAGAAGATGTAGACGGCAACGGTATTAAAACCGCTATTTCGTTGCGCTTCCCTGGCCAAGTATACGACAAGACAACAGGTACTTTTTATAACCACCACCGGGATTATGTCCCCAACTTAGGGCGTTATGTGCAAACTGACCCTATTGGATTAGAAGGAGGAGCTAACACCTACTCCTACGCTAATAATAACCCTGTGATGTTCATTGACCCACTTGGGTTAGAGTCTTGGGGCTTATCTTTTGGAGGTGCCTACACAACCGTACACGGTACCAGTGTTGGAGGCTCGATTACATTTGCACTTGATACAAATGGAAAATTTGCAATTGTTGTCACTCCTGAAGCAGGAATCGGTGTTGGTAAAGGGTTGAGTGTGTTTGGCAGAGGCTTGCTAGGCCTTGGGGATAACACAGTTGATACATTAGCTGGTTCTGGTGGTTCTGGCTCATTAAGCATAGGCCCAGCTTCTTTTTCAGTCAGTTTCCCTTATAAATATACGCCTCAACAAAACAGCTGCTCAGTTAATGGAAAACAGGACCCTTTCCCTAATGGTACACATGGCTCCTATCCACCAATAGTTGAAGCTGGAGTTGGCCGAGGTTCTGGTGCATCATTAACATATGCACATGGAATAACAGTATTCTCTTCAACTGTTTTAGGTGATCTTGGAAGAAAGATTGGGCGGGGCTTATATGACCTTCTTCATTAGTTTTACATTTATATTGTTATTTGCAATGTTAGTTGCTTATGCTTTGTACAGTGATACTCAAAATAAAGTATGGAATGAGTTAGCAATAAGTTTTCCTAACTCTAATGGCCAACACAGTAATAGCAACTATAAGATTCAAATGGTTTTCTTTCGCCGGGAGTCAGAAAAAAAATTTGATTATTTTAATTCAATGAAAGTGTTTATAGATGAAAAGGGCGTTTATATGAGGCCAACACTAAATCATTACTTTTTAAAACCTGTGTTTATCCCGCTGAAAAGCCTAAAACCAGTAAAAGAAAAATATTTATTTATAAAAAAAAGGAGGGTTTTTAAAGTGGATGGATATGATATTTGCATAGCTATATGAACTCTAGTGGCAGGTTTAGTGTATATTTAATAATTATTAAAGCTAATGAGAGTGAGAGTTTTTAGGTGACAAAAAATACTGTTTTTATTTCTATTTATACACTGGTAATGGTTGTTGTTTTAGCTATCATTGATTACTTTGTTTTTATGGAAAAATGCAGATATTTTTTAAGCATACTAGGAAAGGCTATAAGTGCAAGCAACAAATATGATTAAGCAAATCAAGCGATCTGATTTAAGCACATGCAATTTTGATAAATGGCTACTGAGCTTAAAACAAAAAGACTTATTTTCATCAAATAACCTTGAGTATGAGATTAGTAATGATGACTTAGGAAAGGTTTCTGCTGCCATTATAGAAGTGCATACCAGCAAATATATGCTGATATCTCACTCTGAAGCTCCAGATAACAATATAGACGTGTTTTTAGATATAGATACACCAGTTGGTGAACTAACAAAACTAGCAAACGATTTACTGGAGTATATTTACATATCAGATGAAGAGTCCTTAGAGTTTAATGAAGAGGTTTCTTTAGACAAACTTGATCACTGGAATGTTAACCGCCAGGATGACAATGGAGCAAAAAATACCATAACAACAAAACTCAGCAAAAAAGCTGCCTTACAGCTAGCTGATAGCTTTGAGAAAAAAGGACATAAACAAATGTACTGGGTAGAGAAAACCCAAAAATAAAAGCCAAAGAAGTCAGCATTAAGCTGGCTTTTTAATTACATACCGACCACCTCAATACACCACGTTATGCCACCAATGCCCAACGAAAAATCACCTGGCAATGGGAGTCTGACGCCTTTGGCTTAGGTAGTGCTAACGAAGATGTCGATGGCGACGGAAAAAACGTTGTTATTTCGCTGCGCTCCCTGGTCAGGTATACGACAAGGAAACAGGTACTTATTACAACGTAAACCGGGATTATGACCCAAGACTTGGGCGTTATATATAAAGATGGAAGTGTAGAAAAGAGAGGGCAAATTTTTGAAGACTATGTTAGAAGAAATGAATCAAACAAGCCTGTCACTAAATTTTCAGGTGTAGCTAATCATGTTAAAACTCCTTAAACACAAGATATATGCATTATTGGTTGCAATGACCCTGCTTGCTGGATGCCAGCAAAAAGTGTACGTAAGCATCGTGAAGATTGATAAAAATAACAACCCTACATTTTGCGTATCAACTTGGCCAAATTGCGTAGGTGCTGGAGTATCACTTAGTGATTTCTTTATTGCTGAGTTGGATGATAAAGGGAAATGGTCTACAAAAGACGGAATAACTAATCTACTTTGGTGGCTAGAACCAGCTGAAAGCTACCCATCCTTAAAAGAAGTTACTTATGGTGTAGTGCCTAGTGGATGGAAAGAAGAAGCACCAGCTAAGCCTCTACAACTGAATAAGTGGTATACAATTTCAGGTTACTATTACCTTCATGTAAGGAAGAAGGGCTTTGAGCTACTTAGCCATGCTGAGTACTATAATAGACTCCCTGATCATGAGTAAACAATTTCAGCATCCATAGCTGTCCTATGCCAGCCCCGCGCTGGCTTTGTTTCTTCATACACTTGCCAATACTGCGACCCCGCCAAATTTGCCAGACCCTATGATGACGGTAAGCGTCAGGGGTGGTGTAAGTAGGGCTTAGTTATTTCAAATAAAAGGAATACGTATTACCGTTTTGGGTAGCATACTACGCCAGCAAGGTAAAACTAGCCGGTTCTTGTGATTATTGGCTGGTTTTGTAAAGGCTACAGGTGGGGTGGGTTGAGAATGGAGCACCGAGCGACATGCCAGCCAATGTATTTCTCATTAAAATTATCTCCTCTCACAGAATGTCAATAATCAGTCACTGAAATCCAATGTTAATAGCAAACGGCTTTCACCTTTTTTTAACGCAGGTGATCGATGAACTAAGCCTGCATTTTCATTCCCTTCCCAAAGCTCACCTTTTAGTAAGGCTACATCTCCAGTGTTTAGTTGGTGAATATCATCTTTACTTTGGAAGAGGCCAGATTGCTCATCTGAATATCCGTTACTGCCTATCCCTAGTTTTGTACGATCAACAGCATGATGCGGCAACCACTCTGTAGACATACCTTGATAAGTACTGACGAGTCGGCATGGTACTTTATCAACATGGAATTTAGGACACATTGCGCGATCAAGTACAGTTAATCGTAATCCTGCTCGTTTGAGGTCAAACAAACAGCAAAACATATCCACGAGCTCAGCAATATTTTCACCCAAAGCTGGTTGACTCTCATTACCTAAAGATTGACGAACAACTGAAAGTGCAGATTGTGGTGTTATGCTCTGGGCAATTTGAAAAGTACGATTGGATGCCAAAAAGTCGCTAACAGCTTTTTTAACAGTTACATTTAGTTCTCGCTGCCAAATGACCAGATTGATTTCTTCTTGATAAATCTCAGTCAAACCTGCTGGCGCTTTGCTGGTGGCTATGCGTCGCATTTTTTCTGATATGGCAGAGCTAAGATCGTCAAGTTGATTAATAGAGATCATGCGCTTTCTCTCCATGATGGGAAAGGGTCGTTCAACGTGGCCCAGTAGTTTTTTCCTAGCAGTAATTCATCGTCGCTTAGTAAGCAGTTATCTAATGCTTGGGTGATAGCAGTTTGATTCAGTCCTTGACCAATAAAGACCAACTCCTGACGCATATCACCAAAAGGTTCGACCCACTGTTGGTAAATAGATGTTAAATACTCTTCATCTGTCGGCCATTTTTCCTTGGGTACGGCTTTCCAAAACATCCCTGCAAAGCTGTAGCGAGCGATACCACCAGCCTGGCTCCACTGGCCAGCAAACTCCGGGCGTGATGCCAACCAAAAGTAACCTTTAGATCGGATGAGTTTGCCGTATTGTTCGGTACTGTGGAGAAATTGATAAAACTTTTCTGGGTGGAAAGGGCGTCGCGCAACATAACTAAAACTACCAATGCCATACTCTTCTGTTTCAGGAACATGTTCACCCCGCATCTCTTTGAGCCAGCCTGGCGCTTGTTGAGCTCGCTCGAAGTTGAATAGGCCTGTATTAATGACTTTATCAATATCAATTTGGCCATGAGAAATCGGAATGATCTGAGCGTGAGTATTGAGTGTTTGAAGAATAACAATGAGGCGCTTTGTGCTTGAAGCGTCTGCTAGATCAGTTTTGCTTAAGAGAATAACATCAGCGAATTCCACCTGATCAACAAGTAAATCAGCGACACTGCGCTCATCTTCTTCACCAAGAGATTCACCTGCATCCTGTAAAAATTGGGCTTCCTCGTAATCCTTGAGGAAGTTTACAGCATCAACCACAGTGACCATTGTATCAAGGCTTGCAATATCAGAGAGTGATAGACCATTTTCATCAGAAAAAGTGAAGGTCTCTGCTACAGGCAAGGGTTCAGATATACCGGTTGATTCAATGATGAGATAATCAAAACGACCGCTCTTTGCTAGTTGACTGACTTCCTCTAATAGGTCTTCACGCAATGTGCAGCAAATACAGCCATTGCTCATTTCCACAAGTTTTTCTTCACTTCGGTTGAAGGAAACTTCATTCTGGACAGTTGCTGAATCAATGTTTATTTCACTCATGTCATTGACGATCACAGCGACTTTCTTACCCTGTCTATTGTTTAAAATATGGCTAAGTACAGTTGTTTTCCCCGCGCCAAGAAAGCCTGAAAGCACTGTAACGGGGAGTTTGTTTGTCTGAGTCATAACATTCTCGGATCTTATAGGTATGTCTTCTGGAGTATAAATAGGGTTACTCTTATATGTTATGTTATAACATAACTGTTCATTTTAAAACTTGCTTGCCGTTTGAGAAAGAGAATTAGCTGATACAACTAAACATCACTCGTCACTGCCGATCACTGGGTATGTAGTGGTCCGGCCGGTATTCTGACGATATTGGCCAGACCTCTTATCAATCGATTGAAGCATCTGAGCTTTTTCCCTAAAGTTAGGGAAGGACTGACCTCTACTGCTAAGGTAATCAGAAAATACAAATTGCCAGCAGGGGTTTTTCTTAGCCACTCATAATAATTTTAATCATTGGACGATTTAAAATGAGCGCATTAAAAAAAAATTTCAAAAAATTAATTATAACCTCTCTAGCTATCACTGCTATCAGCCCTCTTGCCAATGCTGACAAGCGCATAATTACAACTAATGAGCACATGTATGAGAGTGTCAATATAATACAAAAAAAAAGGAATGGCAGTCGCCAAGTTGGTCTTGCTTTTGGCTGCGACCCTCTTGCTACAGCTGACTGGCTTAAAGTAAAAGTACGCCCTCTTAATAGCAACAAAGACCATAAAACATACGACAAATTTGAAAAAAACCTCTCTTGTCCTCAACTACAACCTGAAAAATTCTGGTTGATGGAATACACCTACGATGAGCTGGTTGATTTTGCTGATAGTACTAATGAAAAAGGGGTTTCAATCAAGCTTCAATACAAGCAAGTTGGTGGTAACAAAGACAGCTGGGCTCACCTTTCTATCACTAAAAACGCTAACGGTAAAATTGTCATCACCAAGAATGATAACGGGACTTCGGCTGCTCACTTGTCTGGCACCAGACCAGCAACGGCTTACTTTTATGGTGTAGGCGCTGCCGGAGATGCCACACTACGGTATTTCGATATTACTAATGTCAAGTCTGGTGACTATTACTGATACTCTATTTTCAGGCTGGAGCGTGATTCTATGCGGTCGCATATAGGACTTATGCTGTTTTCCGTTCCGGCTGAATCTATGAGCTTATAAGAACGTAGCTCACCATCAGCTAAGAGTTGGTAGCCAGTTATTCCATATTTCCTTGCAACTACCGATAAAAGTGGTTTATCGGCTGGTTTTGAAAAGGCTACAGGCGAGGGTGGATAGAAGACCTAAAAGGTTACGAGAAACACATAGTTAAATTTTATTCAAAGCTATCAAGAGAGCTTGAATAAGTATCAGTAAAAAATCACAGCCATAAATACGTCATACTTATGTTTAGTAACAACAATAATTGACCAAGGTTAATTCCTGCTAAGTACATAAACCCTGGTCAAATATCTAGTTTATTTGACTTACTGAGCAGAGGTTGCAATAAAATTAAAAGGAAAATCTTTTGATTTTCCACTTAAGTTCTGAACGCTCAAACTGAATCCATTTGGGCTAGCATCATGTATTGATGCGCAAGCCGTATAGGTGGATGACTCGCCATCTGTAATAACAGTGACTACAATTATAGGCTCTGATGTAAAGACATTATTATTGAAGTTCACAGTATACAAGCCTGTGCCTGTACGGTTTGAATTAAATGAGCCTTCGATTCCCACTGAACCATTAGCATTAACTTGTCCACTTATTGTTTTTACTTCAGGCATTTTATCTTCTCCTTAAGAATATTTTACGTTACTTCATGCTGCATAAGCACATGAGTAAGCTCCATTTGACTAATTTTAGTACATCAAGAAAAGTTTAGAAACAGGTGTTAAGATTAACAAAAAAAATGGAAGGTTACTTAGCCCTCTACCGATAAGCGGTGGTTATCGGCTGATTTTGGAAAGGCTGTAGAGGAAGTAGGTGGAGGATGAAGCACACCAATATCTTCGAGAGCTATTTAACTAGACTTTAAACAATATTGGTGTGTTTTTAAGCATGTTTTTGTGTTGTGTGAAAAGTTAAAATTGTAACAACACTAATTTAGCTACAAACTCCTTCACATCTCCTTTAGTCAGTGTGTCAATGATTCAAAACAGTGTCTATTCATTACGACAAAGTTTCTGATTTTTGTAATGGCTTAAAGCAATAACGATACTGCCGATAATCGTTGCCCACTTTTCTCCTGCTTCGCCGACAATGTCATGACCATAAAGGGCTGCTAACGTAATTATTAGTAAACCGATTGCCCCTAGCAGAATAACACTCCAAGCCTTATGTTTTTGCCACCCCATTATTAGTGCAAGGATACTAGTTGGCAGCACAAACAATATTAGCACTTTATGAAATACCTCATCACTTAACATAGCAGATACAACTGTAGGAATAATGACTATAACGACTGGTATTAGTAAGCAGTGTGCCACGCAGAGAAAAGAAACCCCGACAGCTGCTTTATCAAGTGTTGTTTGTATATTTTTCATTTTTAGCCAAGCTTTCCATCTCTTAATGTTGCTTCCTGCATTTTTAAAACGTTATAACATAACAAATATTAAATATAAAAATTCCTTCCAAAGACCAAGGCTTTTTAGGTATTGCAAAATTAGGTTTGCTAGTACACTCCTATTCAGTTAGGTATAAAGCTCACGCAGCGCAGTGAACTTTATACTGAGAACTCGATTCCGAAGTTTTTAATGCTTGACTAGCAGGATGAGGAAGACTTAAAGGGCTGGACTACAGGCATGGCTCCA
>NZ_JAPMOU010000094.1 GCF_028858535.1 Spartinivicinus poritis | reverse complement strand
ACGGCTAATGAAAATATGTCTCCAGTTAACTTTGAACAATCTCAGAGAAAAGTGTCCGGTTTAGTTTGACCAGAACATAGGGCACTTGATGATAGATCATGTTCATATGTGTCTGAGTATACCTCCGAAGTATTCGGTATCAAATGCTGTAGGCTTTTTAAAAGGAAAAAGTGCTATATCAATAGCCATGAATTTTAGAGGAAGACAAAGAAACTTTGCAGGAGAAGCGTTTTGGGCAAGAGGCTATTTCGTATCAACAGCAGGGTTAGATGAAGCTATGGTGAGGGAGTATATTAGAAACCAAGAAAAACAAGATGTGCGCCGAGATCAATTAATACTGGGAATTTAGTGCGCCTTTTTAAGCCCTTTTAGGGCGTCACCCAATAAGCCTCCGGCTTTGCCGGAGGTCATGTAACTAAACAATGAATTTTTATGGATAAAAAATATTATGTCTTTTACTATTCCTAGTAATATGAAAAAAATTGCAGAAGTTCAACATAAAGTTGAAAGTAAACTACTGCAGACATCAAATGTTGTTGGGGTGGCCTTAGGGCACAAAATTACTAAAGGTATAAAACTGGATCAACCTTCTTTATCTGTTTTAGTTTCTCAGAAATTACCATCATCGTTATTAACTAAAAGTGAAAAAATAGCTTCCAGAATTGATGGTGTTGTAACAGATGTAGTAGAAATAGGAGAATTATTTGCTGGGGACCAAAAAACACTATCTTCTAATATAGACACTAATATATCTACATTAAGCTCTTTTACACCATCACTCACTAAAAAAATTAGGCCAGCAATGGGTGGTTTTAGTATAGGGCATTATAAAGTAACGGCCGGCACCATTGGTTCCTGTTGTTACGATTTAGTTGCACTACCCAGTACTCCAAATAAGTTTTATATATTAAGCAATAATCATATTTTAGCGAATTCTAATATGTCAAAATTAGGTGATCCTATATTACAACCTAGCATAGCTGACGGTGGTAGTTTACAAAGAGATGTCATTGCTAGACTAGCAAGATACATTCCTATAAGGTTCCATTCAAATAAAATCATTCCGATAAACTATATTGATGCAGCAATTGGAGAGGCTAACCTACAAGATATAAATAGAGAAATTTATTGGTCAGGTTACATTAGAAGACTTTATGAAGCACCTAAAATTGATGATATAGTAGAAAAAACTGGAAGAACAACGGGGTTTACTACTGGAAAAGTTACCAACATTAATGCGACCGTGGATGTTAACTATGGCAGTGGTCGAGTTGCAAGATTTGCCAGGCAAATTTTAACCACGAGCATGTCTGCTCCAGGTGACTCAGGTAGTATCGTTTTAAATAGAGATGAGGGAGCTGTAGGTCTTTTATTTGCTGGATCATATACTCATAGTGTTATAAATAATATTTTGTATGTGCAGTCTTTACTAAAAATTAGACTTACTGAAATATAGATGCGATTTAGTAAACTAATTTGTGAAACTTTAGACCTCATCTGACATATTCTGTATATTTAGTATGTTGTCAGTTGAGGTGTAGTAATGAACAGAAAAGATGAGCAAGAAGTAAAGCGCAAACTTAAAGTGTTAGCTTATGCTCAAGAAACTGGAAGTGTGAGTAAAACCTGTAGATATTGGGGTATTTCTAGGGATACGTTTTACCGTTGGAAGAGAGAGTATGAAAAACATGGGGAAAAAGCCTTAATCAATAGCAAGCCCTGTCCTGAAAACCCTAATATCCGTATTGCATCTATCATTGAGGAAAAGATTTTATACCTACGTAAGAACTATCATTTTGGTCAAGCCAAGATTAGCTGGTATTTGGAACGTTATCATAATCTCAAAGTTTCCATTTCTGGTGTTTATAGTGTGCTTTGTCGACATGGCCTTAATAGACTTCCACAATATCTTAGAAAGCGACATGTTAAAACTATAAAGCGGTATGAAAAACAGGTACCTGGCCACCATATTCAAGTTGATGTTAAATTTCTTAACTTTAAAGATGACACAGGCAAAAAGGTTCGCAGATACCAATATACAGCAATTGATGATGCTACACGCATTCGTGCGCTAAAAGTCTACAAGCGCCATAATCAAACGAATGCCATTGACTTTATTAACTATGTTATTGAAAAATTTCCTTTCAGAATAAAGGTAATTCGTACGGATAACGGCAGTGAATTTCAGTCAAAATTCCACTGGCATGTCGAAGATCTAGGTATGCAGCATGTTTATATCAAGCCAGCTAGCCCAAATTTAAATGGAAAAGTAGAGCGTCATATGAAATTCTCAGAGAAAAAATGAAAGCTTAATTTTTTTAACTTGAGTGTCAGTCGAAGTCATGAACCACACAAGAAAAACTGCTTGGAGTAAACAGAATTTGACCAAGGCTAGTACCGTAATCTCCGATGGATTGGCCTACTTTAATGGTGCCACAGAAGCAGGTTATCTTCATGAGAAAATTGTATGCGGTGATGGTCGTGCATCAGTAGAGGAACCTGAATTTTATTGGCTTAACACAATTCTTGGTAATTTAAAAAGTGTTTTACGTAGTACTTAGTCGCCGCTGAAAAAACCTCCATCATGGTTATACTCAGGGGTTGTACGCCAGAAGGAAAACAACGCTATCTGTGTAAAAACGAATCATGCAAAAAGTCATTTTTATTGGATTATAGTAATAAAGCTTATCAGCCAGGCGTAAAAGAAACCATCATTGATATGATGTTGAATGGAAGCGGGATACGGGATATAGCTAGGGTATTGAGTGTTAGCTCAAATACGGTGACTGATACGATAAAAAAAGAGGCTAAGTTACACGGTGTTAATAAGGCATTACTAGAAAAGCCTGACGATACACAGGTTAATCTGGAAAAAGTGCTGGTTGCAGAAGTCGATGAGATGTGGAGTTTTGTGAAGAAGAAAGCCAATCAGCGCTGGCTATGGCATGCGATCGATACCGTATCTGGCAATGTACTAGCGTATATACTCGATTCTCGCAAGGATAAAGCCTTTATAAAGCTAAAATCATTATTGAAACTAAACTATTTTGTACGGATGACTGGGGAACTTATAGCCATCATATTCCTAAAGAGAAGCACTTGATAGGTAAAAGAAACACCCAAAAAATTGAACGAAAACATTTAACATTGAGGGCTCGAATTAAACGCCTAGCTACAAAGACGATTTGTTTTTCCAAGTCAAATAAAATGCATGATCTTGTTATTGGGCTTTTTATTAATCGTTATGAATTTGGGCTAAATGCATGATAAGACATAGGTTTGAGCCACTACCAACTGTTGCTAGATTAAATAAAGGCCCACAAAGAAAAGGAATAAAAATAATGAGTGTATGTGAACCCCAAACTCGTAGCCATACATATCAAGGGGTGCCTAGAAGCCCACAAAGAATACACATCACTGGTACTGCAGTGAATGATGGGACAAAAGTAAGGGTCACAGACATCAAGAATAATAATGAAATACGGTTACTCGGCGACACAACTCTTAATGAAGGAGCAAGATATGTAAGTGGTGAAATAAATAACATCCAGACGACTGCTAACTGGGATGGATCAGCTACAGCAGAAATCAATACTCATGGGATGTTTGACACTAAAGCCCTTATGAACTTAAAAAACCAAGAACAACCCACAGTAGTCCCATATAAGAACACACCTCCAGGACTAACCCCAAAAATAGGATTATGGAAAACTGGCGAAGACGAGCAATGTTTAACCATAAACTGGAGCCTAAGCCAAATCGATTGGGCTAAAGGTATACTAGGGAATCTGGTTGCAGGAGGGCATGACAGCGACCAAAACGAAGAGCAGACTCAAAAAGAAAGACTTATGGCAACAGGAGTTGCAGCAAAAGAGGGCAATATTGAAACAGCTTCAGGAGTGAAAACCATATGGGGAAGGATTGACACCACACAAAAACAAATAGTCAGTAATATGGCCAATACCCTAGCGAACTTAATTGACACTTTGAGAGAGTTAGGTTTAGAACAACTAGAGGAAGTATCAGCTAAAAGACCCTCAAAGGAGATAGCCCAAAAAATAAAATCAGCTATTAGTCTTATTGATACAAGAATGCAAGGAGTAACTGAGCAGTTTAATACATTTCAAAACCATGCCATACGAGTTTACAATGCAAAAATACACCAAACCATCCTAGAAACAGAGCTACAACATTGGGGACATCACACAGGTGAGGCAAAAAATACAGGGGATTCTCTTGAAGTACTATACGACAAAATAGGAAGATTCATAGATCTCTTTTTAGGACGAGCAATAACATGGCTCCAAGGGTTGTTAAGAGTCTACGAGCAAAAAAAAGAAGAAGAGCGCATAGAAGAAATATACAACGGAATACTCACAGCAATTACAGTAGCTTCCGCCGCACTATCATTTGGCACTAGTGCTGTAGCTCTAGTTAAAGCAGCCAGAGCAGCATATAAAGCAATCAAACAAACTAGAAGTCTAAGAAAAGTCGCCGCAAGTGTAAAATTAGAAGAAATCGAACTAGAAGAAGTAACAGGACCTGTTTCCTCAACTTTAAATCAAAAAATGAAACAAACCAGAGGATGGGAAAAATTAGCAGAAAAAGCAAAAGGTGAGCAAACAGACATGATAAAAGACCTCTCATTAAGCGTTGCTACGCATACCGGAGCATGGTTGGGTGCTGGAAACGCTGCCCGACATGTAACCAAAACCTACATAACTAAACCCGGCACACCCGTAGCTGTAGGTCAACTCAATGATCAATTAAACCGTGCCAAAGCAGACAACGAAAGCATAGGTGCAACTAGCGGAGGCCCAGACACTCCAAACGACTGGCAGCCACGACCATTTAGTGAATTATCCAAAAAGTGGGATGAATTCTACCAACTTGCAGTAGACACTCGATGGGGACTAATAACAACAAAAGAAGGGAGTGTAGTTGAAAACCCAAATAACGTTGAAACACAATACCATGAAAAAACAAGAGAAGGTTTAGATAAGTGGTCAGATAAAGATGATTGCATATGGTATTGGAACTATCATGAAAAAAGGGATGCACTCATACAAAAAGCTAAAGAGGAGCAAAATAAAAGCAGTAATTACCTATGGTACGTGGAAGAAGAAGTGAATGAACACCCAGATACTAATACTTTCTCCTTAAAACTGAAAAGAGTAGAATTTGGATTGACCGCAACTAACAAAACACCTACTGGATTTAAACAATTTAGGAGCACACACAAAGTTCACTACAATGAAGATATGAAACTTCCCTGGAAGACGTTTAACGAAAGCAACTCGGATAAGCCATGGATACCCCTTGCATACTTTATCGCTTACACTAATAAAGAATCATGCAATAGACTATCATAAGTGTTGAGAGTGTCACTTATTTGTAGTAGCTCATACTTAATCTTTTTGAGTCTAGCCATGTTTGCCAGGGCGTTTTTCCAGAGAGTGTCACTTATTTTGTGTAACTGCTCATTCATGTAAACTTCCTTAATAGGAGCAACTGAATGAGCAAAAGAACACCACAAATGACAGAAGAGCAATTAAAAAAACTACTTGGCAATATTACCACTCAAGACCAATTCAATGAGTTAACCCAATCTCTTCTCAAAACCTTTGTCGAAAGCGCTCTCAATGCTGAAATGGATGAACACCTTGGCTATGAAAAACATGCTGTAGAGGGCCATAATAGTGGTAATAGCCGTTGTTAGCCTATTACGACAAAGTCCCTTGGTAATTAGTCCGTCAGTTTCCCTCGGTAATGACACTACTACAAATAAAAGAGATGTTGCATTGAATCTACATACGAAAAAAGCTAATAATTAAATAAGGTAAACCCCCGGCTTTGCCGGGGGACTCTCAAAGGTTTGACCGTTCCTGCGGTCTTTATACTCTTCGTGCTTCAAGCAAAAAGTAACGAAGGTAAATCAACTAATGAGAGACTATAAGAGTCTGGCACATACCAAGTGGGACTGTAAATATCATGTAGTATTTATTCCAAAATACAGGAAAAAAGTGATATATGGTGCATTGCGTGCTCATCTAAGAGGTGTTTTCCATGAGTTAGCAAAGCATAGGGAAAGTGAAATAGTAGAAGATTACTTGAAATCTGATCATATACATATGTGTATTAGTATTCCACCAAAATATGCAGTGTCAAAAGTGGTTGGATATATCAAGGGAAAGAGTGCTATATCGATAGCTAGACAATATGGAAACAAAGTAAGGAATTATAAAGGAGAAAGGTTTTGGGCGAGGGGCTACTTTGTTTCAACGGTTGGTTTGGATGAAAAAATGGTGAGGGAATACATTCGAAACCAAGATAGTAGAGATAAATATTTTGACCAGATGAATTTGTCGCTTTAGCGACTCACATATAGGCCCTTTGAGGGGCTCACCCGTATAAGCCACCGGCTTTGCCGGTGGTAATTTAACTGCAACAACTATAAAAGACAACTTCGTGTCACATCACAAAATGTGATTACACTCTCTGTAACAAATTAGCAAATTTTTTTAATTTTTTAATTCCCTGAGCAGAACCATATAAATAACTATGTGCTATATTAAGTAAGGCATATAAATTTTCTGTACTTGCATTATCTAAGTCGTTACAGCTCTTATCCAAAGCTACCTGGAAACGATAATACTGATTTTCAGGTATCATTTGGCGACAGACATAACTAATTGCATCAGAGGAGCCATCAAATAGAACATCAATAATTGGTAATGCCCACTCCAATGCTCCCCATTCCCTACTATCATTGATCGAAATAGGTCTAGTGTATTGGCCTGCTCCAAATGAGCCCAAAATAACTTGAGAGGTGTCAAGACATTTGGTTTTCAACCGAATATCTTTAGCAATATCTGCCAATAGACAAGCAGAAGGGTTATTAGCCACTACCCCACCATCCACTAATGGCATATAGTAACCTGATAACTTCATCAAGTGAGCAGGAAAGTAAACTGGAGCTGAACAGGATGCTTTAATAACTTCCCATAACGGATATTCGGCATGAAGAGAATCCCAGGATTTAAAAATTACCGGTTCTCGTTGAAACACATTATAACTGGTGATAAGGGTTTTTACTTTTAAATCACCAAACTGTTTTTCTCCAAAAGCTCGTTTTAGCTCATGTGTAAGTCCTTTGTCATTGTATTTTGGTGCTGAAGGTCCTTCTAAAAAAAGCCGCTTGATCCTGCTTAATATTCTTCTTGAGTACTCCGGAAAAATAGTTATCGCATACTTTTGATACAACTCCACTACTTCTTGTGCTGGGATACCACATGCTAATGCAGCAGCTAAAATACTACCTGTTGATGTACCTGCAATATAATTCACATAATTGTAGACCGGGTGACCTAATAACTCCTCTAACTCTTCTACCCAGCTGGCAGTAATTAAACCACGGACGCCGCCACCATCAAAAACAATTGCTCTGTAGTCTGTCATAAGCAAAAATCACTTGTATAATAAGTATACTAATCCTGTACTATAGCTAAGTAAATGACCATTAGATAATAGACTCAAGCATAGTTACACACTTCGTGTATGTTTTTCACACTCAGTTTACTTTTATTCATAAATCATTATAGTTAATAAAGTAGTTACTCCAACTCTATGGTGTATACCCTAATAACATTAATGAATTAAGCAGCTAATTAGTTTACTTTTACTAAAGTCCATGCGTTGTACTATTAGGATATACTCATGGGAATACCAAGCATTATCTCACTAATAAGAACCAAGCTGTTTTTTGATTTTATTATTTCACTTTGTTTTGTTTTCTCTGGCATTTGGCTAGTATATATTGGCCCATCAAGCAATACGGTTATTAAACTCTTTGGTCAAACGATTACTTCAACAGATGCGGGTGTTACAGTTATTTTTCTAAGTGCACTGGTGCTTATTCTAGTCACGCAACGCACGCTCAAAACCATGGAGTTACTAATCAAAGCAGAAAAACTACATAAATAATCGCTTTGTTGCAAGAATTATTAAGATTTAAAAGTGCCTGATTTCAAGGCACACTTAGCCTGCTAAAGCACAAAACTGTTCAAACATTGTCTTATGTTTAGCCATTGGATTAGCAGACTGGCCTTTCCTAAGCATATGCACCAACTCAATACCAATCAGTGTGTAGTGGTCTAATAGAAACCAACACTTAACTAAGAGATAATAGCCACATGTGTTGTTGGAAGAAATTATGACCAAAAAGAAGAAGACTTACACGCCAGAGTTTAAACAAGGTGTAGTCCAATTAGTTGTAGAGCAACAAATGAAGCC
>NZ_JAPMOU010000093.1 GCF_028858535.1 Spartinivicinus poritis | reverse complement strand
GTTCTTTTGCTCATTCAGTTGCTCCTATTAAGGAAGTTTACATGAATGAGCAGTTACACAAAATAAGTGACACTCTCAAGGCGAGTTGCACTTATTAGTTGAATCCGCCACTTGATAAGCTTAAGTGTATTTTGCCAAATGCCTAATGTGAAACACCAGCCAAATGCTAATGCCAATACAAAAAACAACTTATCTAGTCGTTCGTGATGCTTTAGATGAGTCGCCTCTAAATTAAACCCTCGGCTTTTTAAGCAGCCAAACAACGTTTCAATCGACCATCTGACTGCATAGCGTTCAATAGCTGTTTTCGGCTGGCTATTAGTAGCAACAATCACACGCCCTTGCTTACCCATCAGGCAGGATAAAAAAACAGGAATACCCCAAATCTCTCGTTGTTTGTTTAAACTCATCCGTTCACCTTGTTGCAAACCAAACATTCGAGTAACAGGAAATTGTTGATTTCGGTGTTTATTCCACACCTGAGTATTGTTGGGAATTCTCAAACAAAATGGAATTTTCTCATCGACCAAAAACTGGAGCCAATCCTTACCTTTGAACTCTCTATCAGCCGTTAAATAAGCTATTTTTTTAGTACCAAATACATTTACAAAACGATTGATTAAAATTTTTCGCTCGTCTGTATTGGAATTACCTTTTTTGGGTAATAATACCCAAAATAAAGGTATTGCTAGTCCTGTGTGTGCAACGGCAAGCACCATAAAGTTAATTTTCAATGAACCAAATTGCCAATTAGTCCGGTCCAAACAAAGTATCCAAGCATCCTCAGGGCAAAACCACTTAGCTAGCACACGAGCGCATTGATCATAGTCCAGCGTAAACTCTCTTAAAAATCGCTGAAGCCGTTTATAATTTGATGCAGGTAAAGCCGTTCCATAAAAAACGTGTGCCACTTGAGTCAGGTTAGTCGAGCGAACTTTCACCAATGCAATAATAAATTGAGCAAGTAGTACTACTCGGGCTTGATGCCAGCCAAAAACCCCTTTAAGCTCTTTGGCCAGTGAGTTGATCTCTCTCATTTGTTGTACAATTCTTGATGGTTTGGTGACCTGAATTGTAATGACAAAGAGGGATCAATTCACCTCTAACCGATTGATTTCTCTCAATAAAGTGCTATTTTGTCCTGTACATAGCACTTCTTGCTCGGCATCAGGTGCGTTTGACGCTGTTTCAGCACAGTGTTGCATAGTATTGAGTTCGTGAGCGGCTAACTCAATAATTTGCTGTTCTAATGGTGTTATAGACATCTATGGTTCACTTCTTGTAGGTGATAAGCATACAGTTGCCGGTCGGTAGTTTATTCAGAGACGTTAAAACGTTCAAGCTGCAGGCCTGAAATAGGCTTAAAGTGTTTTATATTTGTTGTGCACAATGTGTCGTTATAGCGTATGGCTGTAGCAGCAATTAAGGCATCACCCATTTCAACACTGTGGCTAAGCGCAAACTGTTTGGTATAGCTGCGTGCATTGATGGAAATTTGCGGATCAATTTCATGAATTTTGAACTGCAGTGTTTCTAGCATTTTTTCAAACTGACGTAACTCCTGCTTATTACGACAGAATGGTACAAACTCCATATAAGTCACTGCAGAAATAGCGCGATCAGGGGTATCAACAATCACTTGTTTAGCTTTGTCATACCCACGAGCGGCATAAATCAGAATACTGGTATCAAATATCATCTAAACGCTGCCTTCTGCCTTTTCGTAATTGTCGAATTTCATCTTCAATAGATTGAGCAGAAGTGGTTTGGTCGCTGTGCATACCAAAAAATACGTCAGCGTCTCTATTAGAACTAGGTAGCTGGAGACTGGTGGTTTTAGGGTGAACGATCCCAAGTATTTCGCCATGGTACGTAATTTCGACGGATTCCCCACGCTTGAGGGCATCAATCAAGGCTTTGTGCTGGCTTTGCAGCTGTGAAGCGGTAATTTGCATCTAGTTAGTCCTTAAAGTATCTAATTCAAAATATATATTTTAGTGGTATCCATGTCAAAGCTATTTGAGGTCCGGCCGGGATTCTGACGAGATTGGCCAGATTCAGCTGTAACCTATTATTTTATCAAAGAAAAGTGGTCTAAAAATTCACCAAAAATATTTTCTATTTATTAATCATGCCAAAACGATAGAAAGCGCTCAGGGGTCAATTCTGTATATTTAACCGTATGCTGAATATTTTTATGTCCCAAATAATGCTGAATGGCTCGTGTATCATGTCCATCGTTTGCTAGTTTGAAGCCGCATGCATGACGCAACATATGAGGGTGAATAGGAAAGTTAATATCAGATAAAGCTCCAATCTGTGCCAAACGATCAAGTAATGATTAATACACAAGCTGTGTTATTTATGCTAGTGGACTCCTCCTGACAATTCTATCCTAACTACTAAGCTATCAGTTTAATCTGGCAACAGTTTTCCGGACATTCTTTTACGCAGCAAAGCGTAATGAGTTGGGGCTAAAAATGGAAGTTATTTCATGTACGTTCCTAATGCAAGGTAAACTTCTGAAGGATCATTATCGTAATGTATGCAAATATAGAAGCGGCTACCAGCAGTGACCTTGCCTCCATTAGCATAACAAATGCAAATATAGCGTATGTACCAACCTCCAGTAGGACCTTGGGTACCTACCTCACATATCAACGAGCACAAAGTTACCAGCAAGCCATGAGGAATCCAGTGCAACCGAGGGCTTCAGAAGGTCCGTCGTATCTCACGCGAGGGATGGAAGCGATTGCTGACATCATACTGTTCTATGGCACGCATCAAAGTTGGGAAAGTAAAAAAGCAACCGAACAAAACATCGCTGAAATATAGCTAGAAAATCATAAAGTGACATAGTCGATTCGCTCAATAAACAGGCTGTATCTGAGGGTAGAGGCATTCTATTTATGCCACATTATAGATTTCCAGCTATAGCTACTCGAATGGAAGAATTGGGGTGCGTGGTCACAAGAAACGGAAAACTGTGGCCAGGGGCAAACGTGAACGAAGCATCGTGCTTACGGCTGAAGGAACGTCACGAGGCACAAAAAAATAAATTAGGGTGGGATATCGCAGCGGTTACTACCAACACTTACTTGAGCGCCCTACGCGGAACTGACCTTACTCTAGGAGCCTTCAATAGCATAACGGGTGGATTAAGAACTACTGGGGTCCTTAGTCAAGGGCTAACGATCGTAAGAGGGGTAGGCGCCTGGATGGGACCAGCAGTAGGAGCTGGTACTGTCCTCGCGGGCGGGGTACTCGCGGGGTCCGGAATAAATCAACTAATAAAACTCGATCGTGATCATCCCAGGTACAAATACCAGCTGGCTTCGGGTATCAGCAACACCATAAACGGTTTGTGGACCATGGCGGCTGGCGTCGCTGGAATACTCGCCGCTCTTCCCGTGCCACTGGTGGCGCAAGCTGTGGCGGCAGTAATAGGCGTCGTCGCCGCAATCAGTAGCCTGATCAGTGGGCCGATCATCAGCGCTGTCGAAACAGTGGAGATCGTCGATAAGTTTCTTGATCTCAATGATTGGAGTCGATTCAAACTAGGGATTCGGGCTTTCTTTAGCAGTCTCGCGGGTAGTAGAGATGAGTGGGTAGAGTCGATGCAACACCGCGCGGGGCTGGCGAACATGGAACAAGAAGCTATGAGGCAGGAACTGGAAATTGCGCTTTTGACCCTGGGATCAGGTGGAAATATCAGAAGTGTGGGGATGGGCGGGTCGCTATTTCCAACAACGAAATACCGAATTCAAGCATGCAATCCTCGGTTTGGGACACCAGTGAACCGAACACCAGTACACTTGGACACATGTGTGAACCTCGAGGGTCCTCCATATACTGCAGTGGCTATGCAATCACGTGAGGATAGACCGCTGGGCGCTGCTGTGGAATATCTCAGAGCGCATAGCGACGAAATACGTGAAATAATAATAACGATGAACACGGACATAAATCCTAAAAAAATAATCTACCTAGCTCCTCAAGGAAGCCCGTGGCTAGGTAGTGACGTCGAGGGAGCTAAGGATAAAGTGGTGGTTGGTGAAGGAAGGAGTGAGCGGACCGAAAGTAATATCGATGAAGTTGCAATGCCACCGAGGAACAGGGACATGGTAATAAAAGAAGACGAGGTGGGTGGAACCACGATTAGATATATATGGAAATCGGGTGGCTCAATAATCAAATCCGAAGAGACTGCAGGTGGGACGGTCAGTACAACTAAACTAGGGTGGGTGTACAAAAGTGGAACTGCTACGGGGGGAGCTGGAACCTATCATTTAAACCTCACAGTTGACCAGGAGACATGGACGGCAGGACCACATGGGGCGCTGAACATTGTGGAACTGGGGAGAGGGAGGGACTCATGGAATAAAGGTAGTGAAGACGGTACACATATAGTGGTTGCCCGGGGCGGAGGTAAGTTTCTCATGGGGGGCAGGAATGGCATTACCAAATTTCTTTTCGAAGAAATCACTCACCCAAATGCCCTGAAACATGAAGGGTTCGCACTGCCTAGCGGTGATCTATGGGGTGCCGAGGGAACTGGTGTGAGCTACTCGCGCACCGGTACACAGGGTAGCCCAATCGTGCGAGCGAGCGATTGGGTAAGGTTGTGGGATCCACAAATAATAACTGTATCAGGGATTCACCCCGAAGACCAACTATACATACTCGACCCACTTATGATAGGAAGCAAATACGCCAATAATGTGGTTTTAAAGATCAAGGAAAAAGCCCATAAAATGCTCCTGGTATTCGCATTCAATAAAAGCCAAAATACTTTCAGCGCCACCGACGACGAAGCAATCATGACCTTAACTAATTTCACGATGGACAAAGTGAAAAGGATAGACAGCAAAAATCAACTAATACGGGAGGCGTAGCAATTGGTGGCCTCTAATCTAAGCCGGGACACCCTGTAAAATTAGGGGGGTTGCATGATTAATTCTTTATCAAAGAAAAGTGGTCTGAAAATTCATTGGCTCTATCTGTCGTCCTAAATGCAGTGAATAATCGCCAAATCGGTTTAGGTGGTAGGTTCTATAAGGGGCCAGGCCAGCCACAAGTTCAGTTGTGATATCAAATCCTTCTTTTTTCAACTCATTCAGTACCCGAGTCATGTTATTAACATTGTGCAAAATCACTAAATTAGCTACTAAGTGATTGTATTTGATTATTTTACGCTGCTCATGCTGTATATTTTCAGCAATTACACCCTCTCCTCCAAATAATAACCATTGAGCAAATTGGTTGAATTCTTCGCTTTTATTGGTTGCTGTTTGCACGGTCCTACGAAGTTCTATATCTCCAATATATTTGAGAAGAAACCGGGTTCGAATGGCTCTGCCCAATTCACGAAAAGCAAAATACAATTTATTTTTACGGCTTTTTGTACCCAGGCGCCGGAGAATTGTTGAAGGTGTAATTTCCCCAGATTTTATTGATAATGCAATACGTAGCATATCAGGCAGATGAGTCTTAATGAGACTCCAATTAATGGCCTCACCAAATAACCTATCAATATGTTTATAATTGATACCCCGCTGCGGCCGGTAAAATATTAATTTTTTTGGTTTGCGGATCCTTGGCATGAGATTAATACCTAGCAAGTGGGCAAGCCCAAAAACAGGGGTACTTTGTGCTTGGGTATCACCATGCACGG
Organism: Spartinivicinus poritis; assembly: GCF_028858535.1. Taxonomy (NCBI): domain Bacteria; kingdom Pseudomonadati; phylum Pseudomonadota; class Gammaproteobacteria; order Oceanospirillales; family Zooshikellaceae; genus Spartinivicinus; species Spartinivicinus poritis. Next base: position 2,860 of record NZ_JAPMOU010000093.1, on the reverse strand, counting down.
TATTTGGCTGGATATCTGATTCATTCTTTATCAAACCATCAAGGATATAAATGGCTTCATAAACCCCGCAAGAAATAAAGTGACTAAACAAGGCAATATACATATCAGAGACATGGTAATAACCAATTCCCCCATAGCCACCATAGCGAATGTGATATTCTGATAGCAGGTTTTGCTCATACAGATTCCACTTAGTTCCATCTGCTGAAACATGCTTGCCAGAGCCCCAAGATTTAGGTAAACGAAACTTGTTGTAAGCATTAATTACTGCTTGGATAGCCTTATCCAAGCGCTCTTCAGTGATATGATGCAAATTCATCCAAGCTACTTGCTTCCGACTCAGCTCCTCAATGGAACGAGCAGTTTGCTCTGGCCCAAGGTTACATCCATAACAAAATAAGGTGGCAATGAAGCGTTTTTGCGGCTCCTTAAGCTTAGTGTCAAATCCAGTCACTGGACCAAATTTTTTATGCAAGCTTAACCAGCTCTCTGCTTCAATCATAACATCTAAGATATTTTGCTCTGGCAAGCGCTCCGTGATTGCCTGGTCAAGTTTCTTGAGTGAGATCGGCTCAGCGGTTTTTTCATGTTTGTGTATGATCAGTCCATTATCATCAATATCTACATACTCATTCTCTGGAAACTGCTGGTCAACTGCCGTCGCCATATTGGCTAACTCGCTCTGGAGTGTCTCCACGAAGCCGTTGGGATCTTGTGGGATTTCAAGTAGGGTACAGTAATCACTGATCTGCTCTTCATACTCTGGCCAAGTAATGAGCTGATCTCGATAATCATTATATTCATCGCTATGTTCAACAAATAAGTCTCCTGTCTTAAGCTCTGTTACTACTTGTGATAACACACATATCTCGAAATATTTTCGATTTAATTCTGTAATTTCTACGGTAGCGGAAGACTTGCTAATGACCATCTTTTTCCACTTTTCCGGTAACCAATGTAAAGAAAGCCCCTCAGATAGCGGTAATATGGCTTTTCGACTATGGCGATGGTCTTTTACAAAGTGGCAGGCTTCTACCAAGGATTGGTCGCTGGATGATGACTGAATATTTAATAATTCGAGGCAGTTAAGCAGTAATGGGCGTTGTGCTTGGAAAGAACTCAACATAAAAGGGATATAGTTATCACCTGCATAGGTCATATGTTGGTCGCACTCTGCCATCAGATTTTCTGGACTATCAGTAAGCACCTTATTAATGCCTCCTACACGCTCTGCATCTGACTCACCATCGTTGAAGGCATGTAACATTTTACGAAACTGCTCAATGAGCGTGTCGACTGCCTTGGTCCGCTGCAGATGGTAATTCTCTAAGCGTTGTTTGGCATTATTGTGCAAAGTGGCCATTTTCCTGGTTAAAATGGTCACTGCATTGTCCATTGCTCGGCGGAGTTGTACATGAAACATCATGGCAGCCAGTGCATACCGTTTTGAAGGTTTCATACGCTTCAAGTCAGCAGCATCAAAGGTACGAGCCTCTAAAACAAACTGTCGCCATTTGGCAGCAGCAATAAAACTCATATCAGGGAGCTTTTCTACCCATTGTTTTAGCCAAGTCAAATGGTTGAGATAGGCGCGGACTTGTTTGTTGGTGGGCTTCTTTGGCTCACATTTAAGACGTTGCCAACCGCTTTCGGAGGCATCAGGATCCACGACCAACAGTTGATCCAAGGCATTTTTGATGTCAGTGCTTAACTGACTGGTTATCGCCTGGTAAATCTGCGTATTGGCATAGGCCCGTGCACTACGGGCAGTGCGCAATAACTTAGTAAATCCAGGTAACTCGAAACGTTGGCGTATCAGCTCCTCAATAGCTACATTTATTATATCCACCAACTCCTGCATAGTTTGAGCTGCTATTGCTGTAGACTCAGCCACTACCTCAGTACCACCATCTTCAAATGGCTTGATTTTGAGTCGGCTCCGAACTAGATGACGTAAGCGGTGACGAGTACCTGCTCGATCTAAGTTTCGTAGTTGGGTTTTGCTGACTCCTTTGATGTGTGCATGTTGAGCAATGTGGGAGCGGATTGTTGTGGGTATCTCCGTCAATTGGGTGAAATAACCAAGCCGCTGCACAACTTTTAGCTGCAGAAGTAAGGCTAGGCGTTCAGCTTGATTTCCAGAGTGGCGTCGAGCAAATGCCAACTCATTATCCGTTGGGGTGTAGATTTCTGATAGCTCAGTATCGGTTAAATTGGATTTAAAGCGAGGATAGGCGGTTTCGTGTTCGGCACTCATAAGGTAGCTGTGGACTTCTAACTTTCCTATTTATGGCCCTAAGTGGGAAAGTATACTATTGTTATATGAGTAAAAATGAGGGCTCCATGGCAACTTCAACCAAACGACTAAATATCGTAAACGGGAAAGTTAAACGAAAAGCTTACTCCAGTTGTCGCCCACGAGAGTATTTAACTGATCATGAAGTAGCTGGATTAATAAGAGTTGCCCGCAAACGAGGCCGCTATGGACACCGTGATGCCACAATGATTTTACTCGCTTACCGGCATGGACTTCGTGCTGCTGAGTTATGTGATTTACGATGGGATCAAATCAGTCTTGATCAGGGGTTAATTCATATTCATCGCCTAAAACAAGGGGTGCCTAGTGTGCACCCTTTGAGAGGACCAGAGCTTCGAGCTTTACGTAAACTTCAGAGAGAGTCAGCCCAGTCACCCTATGTATTTGTGACTGAACGTGCTGGACCTATGACCACTTCCTGTTTCAGGAAATTGATTTCCAGAATTGGAGCTTTATCTGATATTAGCTTTCCTATTCACCCTCATATGTTGCGTCATGCATGCGGCTTCAAACTAGCAAACGATGGACATGATACACGAGCCA
>NZ_JAPMOU010000092.1 GCF_028858535.1 Spartinivicinus poritis | reverse complement strand
TGATAATCCATTATGAATGCTCGAGTATACAGCTTTTTGCCTGCTAACATAGTCCCCCAGGAATCCATATAGAGCCAAAAGTAAAACGTCGGACCTGGGGCGGTGAATTTATCCCCGCTTTTGAGGCACTGTTTTTACATGATCGGTATGCCAAAAACGGCAAGCTCTATGCAAACAAAGACAGTTTGAAATCACGTTACGGGGCATCATTTACGATGGACAGTCCAGACTTTGAGGGATCATGGTGGTGGTTACGTTCACCGACAGATGAAGACTTACAACAAATTACAACTTTATTGGTGTAGCAATGGCAATTAACGTATTTACTGAAACTGAATTACAACCTTTGCTGGAAGAAGCCACAGCGAACCAAACCAAAGAACAATTTATCAGCCGCACGGTTGAAAACCTGATCAATACGTTACGGCGTAACGCATTACATTACCGGGCTTATGGTCCTTACTGGTGGTGGTTCAAACAATTACTAATAGAGCAAGGCGATACACGTACATTATTTCCAGTCGGTAATCTTGATGAGGAAATACTAGGCCAACTGTCGTTCAGTGATCCGGCTTACGGGATCGTTGCTGCCTGGCAATATGCCGAATGGCAATTCGAGATGGGGGCACAAGCGAATACTCAACATGTGCTGGATACCGAAGAGGGTGACTTCTTGACCTATGAACTCTTTGACGAAGAACTAGAAGTGAGAGCAGCATTACGTCGGGCTCACTGATTAACGGCTCATTCTCTGATTGAAGGCCGCACCACTTCCGTTGTGTAGTAGCTGATAGCTATCACCCACTTTCCGTGGAACATAAAAAATGTTCCACGTGTAACTTGTGTAGCAGTGCTACACAGCGCATATACGCCACCCACATACAATATTTTTTTATCTGCCGTACTTTAAGCTAAACCGTTATATACTCGCTGAAAAGGCGAGTTTATGGCAGTAAAGACCGAAAGACCCAAGCAGAAAAGCCGCTGGAAATGCTTGTTTTCCGGCTTTAATGAAAACGAACCCATTCATGATAGCCAGGTTAGTGGTATTGCTTGTGATTTATCCAGTATGGAACGGCTATTAAATCAGCCGCTACAAACTGATGATGCCAGTCACTACGAACAACTAAAAACCCCCTTCCCCACTGACCGCACCCTGCAATACAAAATCTATGATGAAATGGCGGTGGATCCGTCGATTGATGCAGCCTTAAAAATGCACATTCAGCATGCCCTTTCTGCTACTACTGACACCAATGAGATCATTTTTATTGAGTCGAAAGATGGTCAACCAAACCAAGTGATTTCAGATTTGAATGACACGTTTCGGGATTTGTTTAATGCGCAATTACATAATTGGGCTTATGAGGCCGCTAAGTATGGCGTGTGTTATGTCCGACCTTATGGTTCAGAAGGTAAAGGCATCCAACATATACGGCATGATCGCTATACCCATCCTGTTTCAATTAAGGAATTTGAACGAGCCGGTTTATTAGCGGGTTATCGATCAAAACACCAACCCGCCGACCAAAGACAACAGCTAATCGAACCCTGGAAAGTCGTCAGTTTTAAAATACCCCAATGGTCCAACTTGTGCAGCCATCAACATCACCAATCTTCACAATGCCAACAGTCAATCAACTTAGCTTCAGATGACTATGAAAATGATCCGCTCATTGAAACAAGACACTATGGTGAGTCTCTGTTGCGTGCGGCCTTTGATCCCTGGCAAAAACTCGAACAAGCATCAACTGCCTTAAGTGTGGCTCGCTGGAATGCCGGTAAAAAAGATCGGTTTATTGGAGTCAATGTAGGGCAAGAGTCTCCGCAAAAAGCGGCTGGTTACTTCAACACCATTGCCAAAATCTTAAAACAAAAATCGGATCACTCTTCTAATCAAGCCATGTCCAAAGGCTTCTTTAACACTATCAATAACCTGGTGTTTCCGGTGTGGTCGAGTGGATCAGGCAAAGTGGATATTCAAACGGAAGTCAACGATGTGAATATCGCTTCCATAGAAGACGTGAATTTTATAGTCAACCGCTTGGCATCTGCACTCAGTGTCGATAAATCGTTATTGGGGTTTACGGATGATTTGTCAGGTGGCTTGGGTGATGGTGGTTTTTTTAGGATGGCCATTGCTGCGGCCATTAAAGCCAACCTTGTCAGAAATGCAGTTCGTAACGGTATCGAGCGATTGTTCGAGATTCATGTGGCATATAAGTACAACAAAGTCTATATGCCAGACGATAAGCCCTGGGTGATTAAATTCAACAGTATCAATACAGCACTAGAGCAAGAGCCAGCTCAAGCGCAAGAAGTACGAGCCAACTTTGCAACATCTGTCGTTTCGCTGATTCAACTGATTGATCCTGAGTTCCAATTGCTAGATAAGAAAGATTCACTGAACTGGGTGATGACTGAACTCATGCAATTTCAGGCAGACGACATTAGCCCTCTGTTTACTTCCAAAAAGCCCACCGCTACTCAAGACCAGACAAGCAAACCAAACGAGCCCAAGCATGAGCAAAAACAAACTAAATAAAGTCACTTGTACATTTAATATATTTGAAAGCGGTAGAAGCTACTCAGGTAAAGAGCGTGGTTATGTGCTCGATAACTTCAAGAAAATCATTGAATCACCCGAAACCCAGGAACGACTGAAACTAAGAGAAATGGTGGGTTATGTGGGTCATGGTATTCGCGAACTGACGAATAAATTATTCCCTGGTGAAACCGATGTTGCCAAACTGGATAGTGGCAAAGAAATTGTCATCAAAGCGATTCCAGCTTGTGTGTGCACCGAACTTAACATTGATGATGAAGGCAATGTTACACATTCACAAGAAATTTTAGACAACGAAGAAGGTAAAACCCTGCTTGGGTTACACAACTCAAAAGTGGGTGGTTTTTCAATTGCGGCACGAGGAAGTGAAACAGGCGCGAATACATTCTTAAATCAGATCAGCGGTTTTGATTATGTAATCAATCCAAACTTTGCTAACAACCGTGGCTATGTCCTCGACTCCACAGCAGAAGAGAAACCTAACTTTGCAACCATCCTTGATGCCATCAAACAAGCTGGCGTGAATGAAGAGGAGGCAGAAAACAGACTACAACAGTGGTTTGATTCAGTTGAACTGTCATACAACCAGAACCAAATGTACTTTCATGAGCTGGTGAAGCTACAAGCGCTGTATGATCACCTGAGCCAAGAACACACAACACTGGTTAATGATAATGATGTGCTGAAGCAAACCATCGAAAAAGAAGCACAACAGAGGCAGTCATTGTTTACTGAATTTGCGAAAAACTCACCTGTCGTAATAACCGATGCCGTAACAAATGCTCTGGTTAACCCATCAACTGTAGAAGACCTGGAACCACTCAAAACCTTGCTAGATAACGCTACGAAGATAGATGGTAAACAACTGCCGTTGAAAAGGAGTAAACACTCTCAAGAGCCCCCCTCCCCTACTCCTAGCTTTATAGTCAGTGACCCAATGGAATATGGAGCGATTGAAACTGTACCAGATGTAACAATGTACTAAAAATCTTACACCACTAGGTTAAAAAACACACATCTAATGCAATATGTATATTTCTCTCATGAGAGAAATATACATAGCTCATTTTACACTTGGCCCCCTTTCTATATTATTCTCACCATACTATTGTATAGGATCAAATTTTAATACTATAATAAAAGCTCATATAGTTTCATATCTTTCTTATTATTTCGAACAAAACCAAAGTTATTCATAACCATCAGGTTAGGAGTGTGGGTTAGTGGGTAAATCAATAGCAGTAACAAATGAAAAAGGGGGAGTTGGTAAAACAACTGTTTCAGTGCAACTTGCCCATAAGCTTTCAGAAAGTGACTTCAAAGTATTACTTGTTGACAATGACTCATCTGGAGATGCAACAACGGCGCTATTTGGAGAAGACATCCCTGAAACAATAAAAAAAGGCAACCAGCCAGAAGGGGTTTCTAACACAATCAAGATGTACAACACTGATACAGAGCCAAAACCGATACAGGTTAGAGATAACCTCTTTTTGTTAGGTGCTACAGATGCTCTTTCTGTATTAAAGGGGGCTGATATGGAGCCTGTCTATGAGTTCTGTGACTCTATTGAAGTCCTGAAAGAAGATTTTGATTATATTATTATCGACTGCCCACCTTCTTTCGGCCTACTTTTTACCTCCGCAATAATGGCTACTGATGGAATAATAATCCCTGTTATACCAGAAGACTTTGCTTTTAATGCAGCAAAAAAAGTTGAACATCGAATAAAACAAATGAATAGAAGAATGGGGGCAAATCAAAAGAAAATTGCAGGTGTAATTGCGAACAAAGTCAAGAATAATCCTACACCAAAATCAGTTACTCATTATTTAGAAGAGCTTAAAGACAACTTTGGCTCTCTTTTATTCAACACTCAGATTAATGAGACTATCAAAATTTCTGACGCAATTTCACTACAAGAAAGCATCACTGATTATGCGAAGCCTGATACTAAAGCTGTTAAGCAAATCTCTGCTTTTACTGATGAGGTAATTGCTCGTATGGAGAAAATATAAATGGCTAAGAGTTTTGCTGAAAGAAAAAAAGAAAAAGCGGCTCAAAGAAATCAAGTTTCAGTTAATGATCTATTACAAGACAAGCCTGAAAGTAGTTCAAAAGAAGGAGTTTTACTCTTACTTTACCCACATCAGTGCTTTACAGAAGAGCAAGTGCGAAAAGAATTTGATCAAGATGAGATTAGCTCAATGGCTGCATCATTAAAAAGTAATGGTCAGCAACAACCTATTATTGTTTACCCTCCAAATGAAAAGGGCTTATATAAGATAGACAAAGGAGAGTGTAGATGGCTAGCTTCTCAATTAATTCCTAATTTCAGGTTAAAAGCTCTCATTGACCCTGAAGCACCATTAAGAGAAAAAAGAAAACGTATTGTTTGTCAAATCATTGAAAATGATCAAAGAAACGACTTGCGTCCATTTGAGATGGCAAATGCTATAAAAGATCTTGCAAATGAAAAGTTGACCTTAGAAGAAATTGCTGAAGAGTTAGGTTGGATCACTCGCAATAATAAACCTAATATCAACAAAGTTTCACGATATTTAAATATCCTGAAACTTCCTGAAGAAGGTATAAATCTCGTAAAGCAAAGAGTAGTTACAGACTTATTAACATTAGACTTTTTAAGGAAAATTTATAGTATAAATAAAGAGAAGTTTTCAGCTCTTTGCGAACTAGCAAAAGAAGATGGTGGGATATCTCGAAAGCGTGCAGAGCAAGAGTATAAACAATGTAAGTCAAACACAATGGCTTCTCCTTCACAAGAAGTAGATTTCTCTCATGAGAGAAAAAGAGATTCTAAAGAAGAGAGTCTACATGGTGACAAACAGAATGCTTCTCAGGAAAATACACAAACTACAGATGGTGTTAGTGAAAATTTCTCTCATGAGAGAAAAGCAAAAACTAATAACAACGAAGTTCCTAAGATACAAAGTGAAATAGTAATACATGTTGAGATTCAAAATAAAACTCCAGGTATCTTAGTATTTGATAAGCCACAAAAAAGTGGGTATGCCTGGGTGCAAACACTTCAAGATGAGAGAATGTTAACAAAGCTTGAAGACTTAACAATCACATCAATTAAGTACTAATTTTCATTACCTATTTCGGTGTGATTTTATGTTAAAGTTAAGCGAAGAGACTCGCCGTAAATATTCGATACTTGTAGCTATTACTACAAGTAATTCTCCTTCATTATTAGATATATCAAATGTAACTGGCATCCCTTCCTCTTCAGTGAAGAGATATATAGCTCAAATTAGATCCGAGTTTCTAATTGATTTACGTTTTATTCAAGCAAATAATGGGAGAGGTCGAAGAGGCCACTACCATATATTTCATTGGGGAGTAATTGACCGCTCAGAGTTTCTAATTAACTTTGGCTCAATTCTAGACGCACAAGAAAAGCAAGTTAGCTAATTCTCTCATGAGAGAATTAGCTAACTAGTTCAAACAACTTTCCTCAGTCAATCTGTTTTGAGTTTTATCCATAGCAGGAATAGGTTAATGGAAGAAGTATATTTAGCTTCAAAATCAAAGCTGCAAATGTTGTTTACTTACTTGGGTGTAAGTATAAGTATATCTCTTTCAATTGCTCTATCTGTACTGCTATTTTGCAGTATTTCAGATAATCCAAACTACAAGCTTTTATTTGCAGGACTAGCTATTACATTTGAATTAGGAAAATTCTTAGCATTACCAGAAATATTAATTAGTATTAAGTGCAAAGATTGGATTCGAGCGGTATTTTCCAGCCTATTATTCACTACTCTAACTATTGCAAGCATTTTCGGTTCAATAGGAGGACTGCAAAGCGATACTCAAAAAGTTCAAGCCAATATAGAGGTAGCTGAGGTAAAAAAGAAGGGGTTTATTGAAGAAAGGGAACAAATACTTAGTCAAATAGAGCAGAACTCAAAAGCTATTGACATGTATATAGAAATGAAAAAGGAAAAGTACTTTGCAGCTCCACTAAAAGCTAAAAATGAAGATTTACGCTTACAAGCTGCTGAGCTTCAGCAAAAAATAAACTCGGTTTCAGTACCAGCTAAAACACAAATGATAGCTTTACTTGAAGCTTTGTCTACTGCGGTAGAGAAAGATAAAAAAATCGTACAGGTATATGTTTTTATATTGCTAGCTATTTTATTAGATTTTGCAGCTTGTTTTTTCATAGACATAATCCAAAAAACAAAGTATTTAAAGTCTTCATTACTATTAAAAAAATCTTCACAAGATAAAGTTATGACATCTCAAACAAATTTAAACCTAGCTTCAGATAGTAATATAAAGACAAAAGACTTGAGAACAAGGCTTGATGAAAAAGAAATCGTGAGGTCAGTTACTCCAATAAATAACGAAACACTCGAAGGCAATGGAGAAAATAAAACCATACAAAATAACACCAATATATTGAATTTTACTAAGCCAAAAAGTTTTGACAATTATGAACAGGTAAGAGAAGAAATAAGTGCAATTCAAGCTGGTAAACGAATAAGTAAAAATAAAGTAATGAAGATACTTCGACTAGGTAAAAGCACTGTTGATAAATATTTTGATTTGCTAATTACAGAAGGACTAATCTTTCAAGATCAAAAAAATGGTCTTTACTTTCGTAGCCAAAATGCAATGTACACTGATAGGGCATTATAATGAGTAAGAAGGATTTACGACTGTCAGAGCCAGCTATTACACCACATTTGTCGTTTTTTCAGCTCCTTGAAGCTCAGGATGCAGATTATTCGAACGCAGTAGACTTTTATGACCATATTCCAAAGTTTTTGGATACTCAACGTAAAAGATATTGGTCTTATAAAGATGTAACCCCTAAAGTCTCAACCGAATTTTCTTTCAATTACAAAGGAACAGAAACAACTTTTGTTGTCACAATAAAACCAGGAAGAATCACAAAAAATATTGGGGGAAAAGAAACTGATGTCTTAGTTTACCCATCAATTCAACGTGAAGAATCTGTTTATGATGCTCTTAGAAAATTAGCAACTAGTGAAAATGGTGCTTTTTTTAAAGAAGATCTAGGTACAATGTTTACACTTCGAATGTTGCAAAAAGAGCTAAAGCGTTTTAACAAAACAATGTCAATTCCTGAATTAACCGAAAGCTTAGAAGTACTAAGAAGTGCGGAAATAGAAATTGTAAGCTTAGCAGGTGAGTTTAAATGGAAGCCTTCCTACTTAAGCAATATGGCCTTAACTACTCGTAAAGATATCCTACAAGATGGCCAAAGTAATAAGTGTCTTGTTCTTTTTGATAGTTTTGTTACCAACTCCGTAAAGCAATTAGAGTATAGAGAATATAACTATGCAATAGCGCAAAGCGCGAAGAAGCCAATTGCTAAATACTTAATTAAACGCATGGATAGACGATACAAACAAGCAAGCCAAGGACAATTTTATCCAATTAAAATGTCAACTGTATTTAAAGCTACCTTTCGCAAAATGGATAAAAAAATGTCTAATAATACAAGGCAAATGAAAGCAGCAATTGAAGAAATGAAAAAGCTGTTAAGGCTTGAGAAAGTAGAAATTGAGCCAATCAAGTCATTATACGACAAAAGAAAAACTGTCGACTATCTGTATAAGCTATACCCACATGACAGGCTTGTCAGTGATATGAAGCGTTTTAATAAGAAGTACTCAATAATGAAAAATAGAGCAGCACTTTACGAAGAGCGGCAAGGCTCATTATTCACCGAAGATGAATAATTAACACAATTAGCTATCGCTTAAGCTCTTCTGATCAAAAGTAAGTGATGACATTACAGCCAATGGATAGTTATACAGATGTACAGGCCTATGACAGATATTGAGAATTCGACTTAGATATTTCATTCGTGAAGTACATCCCTAATTAAATATAGTGGTAGGAAATGAGAGCTTATTCCTGCAACCCATCGTGACCTGCTAATTTAAACAAAAACTTCCTGGTAGGTTTTAAGAGCTAGACCTTACATAATTCATTCATTTAAACACTGAGCTGCAGCAATCACCTTGGTAGGAAATGAGAGCTTATTCCTACAACCCTTTATGAGCTAGCTCTTTAAACAAGAGTCAACTGGTAGGTTTTAAGAGCTAGACCTTACATAATTCAATCATTAAGCACTGAGCTGCAGCAATCACCTTGGTAGGAAATGAGAGCTTATTCCTACAACCCTTTATGAGCTAGCTCTTTAAACAAGAGTCAACTGGTAGGTTTTAAGAGCTAGACCTTACATAATTCA
>NZ_JAPMOU010000091.1 GCF_028858535.1 Spartinivicinus poritis | reverse complement strand
CAGCCGTTGTTAGCCTATTACGACAAAGTCCCTTGGTAATTAGTCCGTCAGTTTCCCTCGGTAATGACACTACTACATCTAGTAGCTCCAATACTCTTTGCTCGTTTAATTTGCCCCGCTCTGCCCTTGACTTAATCCTGTTCATTCTTTGTTCTGCTAGGATTTGCGTGACTTCATCACGTATATTGCCATCTTTGTCTAACACTGGCATATCTGCTGTTGCTTCATTGAGCATATGTTGGGGTATTCGCTGATAAGCCCTAATTGCATGTCGTAGCTTTTGCTGTGACATCACATCATTAACCAACTTAAATACATCATTAGCAATCGCTGACTTTAACGGCTTTAGCTCATCATTGAATGCATTAGGGAAGCGTTCGCGCAAAATGCGTAAAGCTTTTTTAGTGCTGCACTTAGGCGGTGGTGGTAACTCTACTGGCTCTTTTTTCTTTTTTTGCCGTTTAGGCTTTACCTTAGCAACAGGCTTGGCTTTTGGTTTGATTGAAAGCTTTTTTTGTACCTGGGTTGATAATATGGCCTTTGGCTTATTCAGCCGCTGCTTAAGCTTTAATGGCTCGCGCTTACTGTCGTCAGGTTTGGCTTGTGGTGTTTCTGCATTAGGAACCACCACACGCCTTTTTTTCCTCACAACCACTTTGGTTTTGTTTGTGTCCGGGTCTCGCATGTTTGTACTTTTAAACTGTAGGCTTAAGCTGCCCGGTAAAATAACTTAGTTTCAGCATCTTGCACAACAAGCCCGTCTCTTATTAACCACCTGTAGTGTTTATCGACGGTTTTCTGACCAAGCTGGAAAGCCTTCATCATCTGCCGTTTATAGACACCCTCCCCTACAGGCAATTTACTAACAGCCTTCTTTACAGCCTGGTACTTTTCTAAAGCAGAAGCGCGCTTGATGTTGACCACATTGGATTCAGGCAACTGCAACTCTTGTTGTTTAGCTTCAACTGCTGGGGTGCCACTCTTTTCTGATTTCACTATCTCCAACTTGGGTGGCGTTGGCTTGGGTTTTTCCAGAGTGACACTCTTTTTTACCTTGGGCTTTCTGGGCTTTGGTGGGGTGTCACCCTCTTCCGCTTTAGCAACTTTGGTAGTTTGTGGCTTTTTAACTAATGACGCTTTGAATTGATTTTCCTCACGGATTAGCTCAATAAAGAAGCTGGCCACCAAGTCCAATAGAACAGCTAATAAGATGAATACATACACCTGAACTGTTGCCTTGTCTTCTCCTACAGCCGTAGCGATAGCACCTAATAGCGCAGTCATGGGCGTTTCATGGGCAACACCAACAGTACTAATCTTGTCTTGCATGTCCGCAGCTTGCTGACGCAACTCTTTGTTCTTTTCCTGCAAAGGCTGAGCAAAGTTCTTGATACTTATCAATCGCTTTCTGATTCTCTGCAATCTCATCAAGTAGCAACTGTCGTTGTTCAATGAGTGACACTCTTTTTTGTTCTTGCTGAGCAATGTTTGCTTGCACTCGTTGAGTGTCACTCTGTAGTCCACCTATTGAACCCAAGATACTGGCTGTTGCCAGGGTGATAAATAAAAGAGTGGCACTCAGTGCACCAGCCCAATCTTTACGCTGCTTGCGTCGTGCTATCTCTGGCAGTGCCATGAACTTGGCCAGTTCAAAAGCTAAAGCCAAGCCAGCAAACAGAGCACTATAGTAGTTGTTCTCTGAAATGCTCCAGAACAATAAGACAGATAGGGCTATTGATAGAGTGACTCTCAGTGACGCCCCAGTGTAGGCGAACAGCATCTGTAGTGTGGTCTTAGAGTGACGCTCTGAACTTGTATTAGAGTGGCTGTTTAGAGACATGCAGCTACCTTTATATGATATGATATCAAATCATTTGATTTATGATCAGATTAGATTGAATGATATCTTTTTACACGTAGTGTTGTACATTCGTTAGGCTTCTATTGTTGCATAAATAATACTAAATGCAATAATATGATATGATATCACTTTTAAAGGCGGGCTTATGATCATTCTTGTGGGGGAAGAAAAAGGGGGCGTCGGGAAGACGACAGCAGCAGTAAATTTAGCTGTGTGGAGAGCTAAACAAGGTAGAGATGTTTTGCTGATTGATGCAGATCCTCAACCCTCAGCCTCAAAGTGGGCTTTAAGAAGGTCAAGAGCTGAAGCTGAACCTAAGATACATTGTGTACAAAAAACAGGCGATATATACGATTCACTTTTTGACTTAAAAGATCGTTATCAAGATTTGATTATAGATACAGGTGGACGTGACTCTGAAGAGCTTAGATCAGCTTTGCTTGCTGCTGACATACTCCTAATGCCGCTAAAGCCTTCTACCTTTAATTTAGAAACCACACCACACATGTTGAAGCTTTGTAGCCAGGCTTCAAAGATGAATCGTAAGCTTAAATGCATACTGTTTTTTAATGAAGTGTCTACCCACCATTTATCAAGTGAAAAACGTGAAAGTATTGGCCTGATTCAAGAATTACCTGGTATCGAAATTGTGCAGATACTGGATGAGTGCCTTTATTCTCGTAAAGCGTTTCGTGAATGTGAGGACAGCGGCTTGAGTGTGATTGAATATAAAGACGAAAAAGCTGCTTTTGAAATGAACAAACTTGCTAAGAAGATATTTGCAGAAGTTGAGTAACAAAAATGCCTAAGAACTCATTAGTCACAGATGAAGAGCTAACCACTTTTTCAGCAGAAGAAAGAAAGGCCTTCATATCTGGTACAAAATCTAAGAAAGAGCCTGAGCCAGTTAAAACTGTTCAACAAGTCAAAGAAGTTGAGCCAGCTGCAACTCCAGCTGAGCCTAAAAATGATTTTGACCCGAATGAAAAGCCGACAGAGCAATTCTTGTTAAGGTTGAATCGCTATGAAGATCAGCTTCTAGGTGATGCATTTGAAAATTGCAAACATAGAAGCAAACAGCAGTTGTTAAAGGCTATTTTACTACCAGAACTAAAGAAGTTAGCTAAATATAAATGATATGATATCAGTTGATATCATGTTTTCTGATATTAGATAAATTTGAGGCTGATATTAAATAGTATCAGCTTGTTATATATGAAATGATATCATATCGTTTCAAATTAAAGCATAACATTTCATTTCATACTACAACCCTTGATATTCCACAGCTCTCTGCCATCCTTATTGGTACTTCAACCTGAAACAAAACTATAAGAAGTACCAATTATGAACACCAAAAAGCTTACTCAGCTGTCTACCCAGCACCCACGCTTAACCGTTCGTACCTTAGCCACCCTAATGGCCATTAATGATAATGGACATGGTTCAATTCCAGTGAACACTTTGCCCTGCCATCACTAACTTTTTCACCGCACTTACCCCTTCCGGTTTAGAATGGCTTCTCCATTCAGAATGCTCACGAACAATACGATGCAAGCAGTACAATCCTCTCGCCGGTTAACAGCTGATCAAAAAATCAATATTGCCTTTGATGCCATGAGTGGTATGACCATTACCCATACTGCCAATAAACACGGGGTGAGTCGTGGTTGCGTCTATGCCCATCAAGACAAAGCGAAGCAAGCCATTTATGAGGCCTTTGATGATACAGGAGATGACCGTCACGTATTATTTTATGTGCCAGTGACCAAAGCGTTCCTCTACCAGGTCGTGTTAGCGTTAGTGCTCATCTGTAAATCCAGTTACCGAGATGCGATGCAATTTATTCGCGATATTTTTGATCACTCGATTTCCCTTGGGCAAGTGGCTCACCTGATGAAAGTCGCCAGTCACCAAGCCCAGGAGATCAATCAGGGCTATGATTTAAGCCACATTCAAAACAGTGCTACCGATGAGCTTTATCACTGGAATCAACCGATTTTAGCGGTGGTTGATATTCCCTCTCGATTTTGTGCCATGCTCACCAAAGAAGAGTGCCGAGACGGTGATACCTGGGCGGTATCCCTAATGGATCTGATGGCGCAAGGCTATCAACCCGCTGTGTATATTTGCGATCATGCCATGGGGATGAAGGCTGGATTCGAGACGGCGTTGCCAGACACCCAGCTTCGCTTTGATCATTTTCACCTCATTGCCAGTACCCACAAATTATTGCGATCCTTAAAAAATCAAACAGCATCAGCGACAACAGCGGTGAGTAAACTTCAATCACGAATGGAGAAGGCAAAAGCTAAGAAGCAAGGTCGTCGCCTCTCGGCAAAATTGACTGCCGCCAACAGCCGACTAAGTAAAACACAAGAACTGTATGAATTGGTGAATACCCTTTGTGGTTGGTTGCTATATGATGTACTGCAGTTGCCTGGTATCAAGCCCAATGAGCGAGGCAGGCTGTATGACTTTATAGTGGAGGAGTTATCGGCCCTGAAAACCCAGCATCGCCGTATTGCTGCTTACGTCAGTTCACTGAAAAACCAGAAGCAACACTTACTGGCGGTGAGTCATACCCTTCATGAAGCCTTTGAGCAAATAACCGCTGATTATCAGGTGTCTATCGAAGACGTGTGGGGCATCTGTTACAACACGCGATTTGAGTGCCAAGCCCTAGCTTACCACCAGCATTCTCAACCCTTAGCAGATCGCTTAGGGGAGCAGTATGAGTGTATTGAAGATGAAGTATTAGCCATTATGGCTCGCACCCATCGTTGTAGCGCCATGATTGAAAACTTCAATAGCCGACTCCGGCTGACTATCGATCAACGAAAACCCTTCAATAATAGGCAGTTGGTGCTTCGACAATTCATTTTAAATCATCGGCCATTTCAGCGGAGTCATCACACTCATCTGATCGGGAAAACCCCAGCGGAAGCCTTAACAGGCGAACCACACCGTCACTGGTTAGAACTGTTAGGGTATCAGCGGTTTAAAAAGCCCGCTTAACTCATTTCCTCATTTACTCTGATCGTTCAAATTTATACTACTGCTGTGGTAGATATCTGCTCGCCCATTGTTCACTCAAAACCCCTATTTTTGAACTATGCCCAATTTTAAGTGCAAATCAACATTGGTATGCCAATATCAGTGAAAATTGGATAATTAATAAGCTGAAGGCCTCAGGGCGCCTGATTTTTCGATTTATTCAACAACGCCCATCACTGGGAGCTGTCACTACCCAGATATCCTATTTTTTGGATATTCCTCAATCGAGCAATAGGTGCCACGATATCATTAGCTTCTATAATTAACCAATAATTGTCTGAATGCCTATCAGGGTAGCTCTTAAGCTGAAAAGGCCTAGGCATTTTCAGCGGCACCAGTGCCTCTGTGCCTGGAATAGCAACGGTGTTCCTTCCCCCACCTCCGTTAATTTCATCATAGCTAGGGTCCCATTTCCCTGTACCGTAATTCCATACGCCGCCCTTGCTAAAAAGCCGGCCAGCAGTAAACGAATCATCGGGGTCAACAGTGCTCTCGGTGTCTGCATAATCAGTAGCATCTCCCACCAGATAATCAGGTCTGATGTCAGCTAAAGGCACGGCCCTATTTACAGTGGCGATAAACTCACTGTGCTTTAAGGCACGTGACTGTTCATCAGGAGGCATAAATATGGCGGGATTGACGTCTATCTCATTGTAAACGAATAGGTCATCGCCGTCCCCCCCAGTGATGTGTTTTCTGCCTTTATTTAGAACGAATGTCCCACCACCTCCAGAAGTTTTGTCAACGCTTACTACATCAGCACCCTGGTCGGTATCCACAAAATATGTTCCTGGGTTGACCACAGACGTATTATCAATATGTAGTATGGGTGCTTTATCATAGGTATAACGTTGGTGTGCCACCGAGCTCAGTGCTCGTACCCGATCGATACCACTCATTTTTCCCCAAGACATGTGCCCTGTGATCCGGTCATGCTCACCCCACAATTTGATATCCGTGAACATAAATTTTTCATTAACTTCCGCAGTCGTTATGTCGGTTTTAGCCAAGTGTATAGTTACGCCCATTTCCCCAAGATTCCTTGGCTCGTATAGGGCGACGACGCCAGCTCCCTGTTCTTGGCAGGTTTTAGAGTCTTCCGCCCGTTGCCCTGCCTTCAGGCATTTAATGTTTGGTAGTGGGGTTGGATACTTGTCTATGCCACCCATCCATTCACGTGAGGTAGCGGTTTCCACACGTTCGACCTTACCATTCCTTGCCATTTCGCCCGGCGGTAGTGATGGCCCCCCCACGTGTACGGAGTCGCCCATCTCCAGGGATGATAGGTCTGGCCTAGCGGTCGCATCCTCGCGCTCCTCCCCTACTGTGCGCTGCTGGATATCGGTGGCTATCCAGAAATGCGGTGATGAGGCATCTCTGCACCCCGCCAGAGCAATTAGCACTCCTGGGCTACTACGTACGGTACTTAGGGCTTCGTCTAGTGAGAGATCTTGCAGGAGGGACTTATCCCCGGGTTGCACTCTTGGCGCATATGGTGAGTTCAGCTGGCCGCATCGTGCGTATATTTTATAGGTCCGACCTGCATGGTAAACCCCACCTTTGGCGTATGTCTGTATCGTTGATCTATAATTACCCCGGTCATCCTGAATCAGGTTACTCAAGAGAATACTTATGACACCTTTTTTCTGCTGGCTGTCTGTTAGGCGTATTTGGCGGTTTCTTGCACCTTCATCTTCGAGGCTTTGTGCAGCTTCGTGTCCTACCCCAGGTAAGAATGAGAAAGTTTCTTGCAAAACTGTCCATAAGCGTTCTTCATCACTAAGCGTTACCCATTTCTCTATATTTCTTATACGTTTTATGGCAGCGACTAAGGCATGCCCTATAATAGTAACCACCATGCTTATAGCGCTTATTACCACGCTAGCCAACATACCTAAGGGTCCCAGTTTTGCCGCTATATTAGCCAAAATGTCGAGGCCGCAGCTAACTGCGTCAATCGCCCCATCCGCCACCTCGTACTCATTACTAGCCTTAACCAGCGAGTGTACAGCCATTCCACAGCTTAGTGCATCCCCGACCATAGATACTTTCGCTGCGAGTTTTCCTGCGAATTTGCTTACATAGTGAGCAAGCCCAGCGCCTACAACTTTCTGAGCGCCAGAGCTAAGTAGTGATTTGAATTTTTTGGTGCTTTTAAGAGCATCGCTAACCTCCTCCATTATTTTCGGGAGATCCTTCCCAATGAGACCATCTATGAGTCTCACTTCTAATATTTTACTAGTTTCTGTTATAAACTGTAGGGCAGCAGTCGACGTTGAAACCCCCGCGACGGTGGTAGATAAAACAAGCTCGGTTTGGGCATCCCCTATAGCTTCACTCACCGCCTCATATTGTTGTTTTATACCTGACCCAACAACCTCCCACACTCCAAGTGCCTCGAGACCGGCAGGGTCAAAGGGCAAGCTTGTATCAACCTCCCGTTCCTGCTGATACGTTGTTGATATGGCATCGTAAAGTTTCATACGTAATTCTTCGAGCCTGCCTAGCTGTTTTTTTTGGGCCTGGACATCCACGAGGCTCTTCACACCAAAGGCCAGTTTCACTCCAGCAAGTTTAGCCCTCTTATCCCGATTGCTAGTCAACCTACCGATATCACGTTTGGCTTCTCGTAGTATCTTTGATGGTAATCCAGCAGGCATGTTCAGCTTCTGGTCGTTCAGGTTATGAATATCGGATAATTCCCGTGTATTGATATATTTACCTGGTTTCCCTCGAACTCGTTTAGTGATCTCGCCTATCAATACACTGCGAGCTGCTCCTTTGAGCCGCGCCCTCACAAACGACGGGTCGGTCATAAGGGTATACATATCGTAACCCGTTATTTCATGGGCTTGAAGTACACGTACGACTGTAGCTGAATTCCTGTTGGTCAACAAATCATTTATTGATGAAAGCTGTGCTCTTTTTTGAGACATCATATCTTGTGACATTTTAGACATTATAGTTTTCATCCTATGGTTTAGATGGGTTCTGTTGAAAATTTTCTATTAATTCAAAAAGTACTTTACCTTGAACCCACTTATCCTGCTAAGGCATAAATTGTTCAGCTACTGATAAACTACACCGATAGTGTTTTGGTACTACTGGTTGCGGGTTTCATATCTGTTGAAGAAGCCTGCCAACCTCAATATTTGAACAAATAAAAATAATAGAGCCACTTGCAAAATTATACAGCCGAGCTGATTTAATACTTAGGAATTTTAAAGCTTAATTATACGACTACTGATGTATTAGTTAATAAGTCGAAAGAAAGACGATCACGGAATGAGTTTATCTCTGCTCAACGTTTCACTGATTTGCAGCAAAAAACTGTTTGTTTTGTAATCAAACCTGAATGTTAGGCGGACTTTCCCTATGGAGCCCAAACAATCGGTTTTTGAAGAGCGAGCTCACGATGGTATTTGTGAAGTGCCTGTTGTGATAGCCCCACCTGCTTTCCCATTAACACCAACTTTGATTGGCACAGGATGCATTCCAGCGGATTTTTACCAAAGGTTTTCATCAGTAGGTCAGGCCAGCGAAGGGGGATAGCATTTTTTTCGGATTGGCCCAGTAAGTTATACACCTTGGGTCTAAGTACAGGACAGAACAGTGAATAGGTGATAAAAATCAATCGATTAGAAGTGAATTGATTCCTCATTGGCATTACAATTCAGGTCGCGAAACCATCAAGTTAAGCCGACTACGTCGGCGGCTTTTTAACGGAAGTTCTCCTGTAGGCGCTACTGCTTAGCCCAACTTTCTTAAACACCATTGGTGTAACCTTTTACTTCTGTTATTATCCCTGCCTCATTTTTTGTAGGCGGATGATGACTCATGCCAAAGAAAAAAACTGTTATTAACCTCGAGTGCAAACGTTGTAAGCGGGAATTTGATTTTGAGGCAGGCAAGATCACTTTTTCTGAAAAAGACCATTCCCCTATTTTTGAAAACCAGATCGTCTGTTACCGCTGTGGTCCACTGACTCAAAATGACGTCTTCCTCACCTTCCTTGGCCAGACCCAGCTAACCGATATCTACCTTCACGGTTAGGCCTATCACCATTCGCCTTCCCTCCCCTTACAAACGCATGCTCACCGTGATGAGCACCTGGTGGTTGTTCTATCAGCAGCACCGAGAAACCCTGCGACCCGCCATT
>NZ_JAPMOU010000090.1 GCF_028858535.1 Spartinivicinus poritis | reverse complement strand
TAGGGTCATCTGGTGATACAGATGGTTCTCTCGTAAGTCGGAGAACAACGACTTTATGCGACTTCATGTCGCACTTAGACATGCTTACCAGCAGTCCAACCATGTTTTTTTAACACGTTATTTGCCAGTGCTTTGGGAGCATCTTCTAAGTCAGTAGCCATGGAGTCATTCCAGCGATTTAAGAAACCGTATAAGCAAACAGCCGCCAGTATCTCTACAATTTGTTGCTCTGACCAATACTGCTTCATTTTACTCATTAAGGTCTCATCCACTCCATTGGGTACTGAACCCGCCGCTAATGCAAAGTCTAACGCAACACGTTCAGCCTCAGTATATAATGCATTTGTTTTATAATTCCAAACAGCTGCTACTTTTTCTTCACTCATTCCATGAATTTTGGCGGCTACTAACGAGTGAGCTTCACAATAACGGCACCCAGCTGCTTTACTAGCAAAATGTGCAATCAACCGTTTAAACCCCACATCAACTGAACCATGAGGGCTCATCACAGCCTCTGTTAATACAGTAAAACCTTTTACTATTGCTGGGCAGCGTTGCATCGTCAGCATGCTGTTAGGCACAAAACCTAAAATTCGTTCAAAAACACTAAAACTGTCTATTAAATCAGAGTGATGAGTTGCTGATAATGGTTGTAAATAGGCCATAAAGAATTATCCTTTTCCAGGCTAGAAAAGTTTTACTCTAGTCAAAAAAGTCGAATTCGAACAGCTACATTAAGTAAAAAAACTCTTTTTCAGATAAACTATGCACTAACGTGATAGCCATTAACGTAAAATACAAGTGTCTTTTATCTGATGAGAGGCAATAATAAAAATAATAAGTTTTTCCGAATAAACTTTAGGGTACCTCTACTTAAGAGCAAACTCCCAAGGCATTGAGCTATTATCAGCCTGATCATAAGCCACCACACATAAAGTGACTGGTAGTTGATCCTTACTAAGCAATATATTAGGCCAGAATGGAATTTTATAACCAGTATGATCATTGCAATCAATAAGCTCAGCAGCACCATGCTTAACTTTTAATAGGCTAACCTTTGGTGGTAAGTAATTTAATGACACCCGTATAGTGTCCCCCCAATCCGTCAGCTGAACTGGCTTTACCTCAGCAGCAACCTGTTCCGCAGCCACAGTTATTGAGTCCGCTATACAGTAACTTTCAATGACAGGAAAAAAAACTATTACCCCAATTAGCTTTGTTACAATACCCCACTTCTTCACTAGTCTTCCTTTGCTCCCTTAGTTATAGGCTGACAACCCTGGTCCTACACTTCTCGCTAACCCTTTTGAACCGACACTCACACTCTATAAAATTTCAGTATTTAAAGTACCCAGTCAATTTTACCTTGCTTGTAAACTCATTTTATTGGCAGCAGCTAAAACCTTGTTTTAATGGTCCTATTAGTATGAATATCAACCAGGTGATATACTTCAGTTGAGGTGATTCGTAGTAAAAGAATTTTTGCATAAATAGGGAGTATTTTACAAGCATCTTTTCTATAGCCTAGTTAGTTCACTGTGTACTGCTAGACAGGAAAAGAAAAATAAGTACTCGTAAACGCAAAGCCAGGTGAAACCCTTTATTCTTTATTTTCAAGGCACTCTCCTATTTTAAAGGTATTCACTTTATTCAAACGGTCGATTAAAACTGTCAGAATAGGCAATCAAACCATGCTGCTAAATATAAAAACTTACACCCAAAAGCAAAAGTAAGCCTTGTGGGCTCTTTGAAATATACTCTTCGTGAATGATTTTTAGTGGTACTTTATTACCAGTCAGCTCTATCCAACACGTCACACTTACCAGTCATTGCAAATAAAAATCATTCCCAGGATATAATAACTGATACTTGTCAAATAAAGCCTGCATTTTACCCGTTTTAGTTAGCTGAATAAGCCCTTTATTAATGATATCAACTAGCTTATCCCCCTGCTTAATATGGCGGCTCACCATCATATAAAAGGGTTCTTGTTTCAGGCCCGGAAGTTTCGCATAACCTAATAATGGGTCCTTCATCAATGGATTGCCAATATAAGAAAAACCTATCATAATTTCATAGCCTTCAATGAAAACATCACAGCGGCGGCCATGTTTATGTAGTGCATTGATCAATAGATCATAATTTTTTGCCCAAGCGTCCACTTCATTTTCTGCAAATCCTCTTGCTGCATAGCTATAACCAAAAAGACCACAAGTTTTATAGCGTTTTTTTAAATCATTGACACCTGTCACTAGTGGCTGTTTATTGTGGTATTTTTTAGAGTAAAAAAAGAATAGGTTTAATTGATAATATGGTTTTGTCAGCAAATACGTTTTTTTACGCTTATCACTGTATGATGCATTTAACAACATATGATAGCGGCTGCCTTTGGCTACTTCCGCCTGAGTTCGTTGCCAAGGCAATAGTTCTACAGTATAAGTAATATTATTTTGAGCAAAAATCCATTCAATTACATCAATGGATAAACCAGCAATTTGCTCGGAAGCCTCACCGTTTTTTTTACGAATAAAATAAGTGTAAGGCGGCCATTCCGCCAAATCATCAGCAATCCTGACAACATGAGTAGACCAATAATCACTTGCTAACAGGTTTGTATAACAACAAGCGGTCAGTAAACAACCTACAATTGCTCTCATGCACTTCATGGATAAGTAATCTTTTCGTTGATTACCCAATTGTAGCTTGTAAGTAATCAGCCAGCAGGTTATTTAAAAACGGCAATACCCATGCCAGTCTTTAGGACATTACTTTTCAACAGGCCTCCAGCATGCTATCAAAGCAACGCTTTGACTGCGAATTTACCAGAAGGCCAGAGACAGTAAACCATTATTAGAGGAGCCCTTTAGATTATGTTATTTCTCCTTGAGATTTAAGTTATTGCTAACTATATATGCTGTTATCCCCTGTTTTTAAGTGATATAGAGGTGAAAGCAGCAATGAGTTACAAACACACCTTAAAGATGAGCGAGCTAGTTACACCCGAAATGGCGAACTTTTCTGGAAAAATGCATGGAGGAGACTTACTTAAGCTACTTGATCGAGTCGCTTATACCTGCGCCATGCGCTATTGTGCCTCCTATGTTGTCACCCTCTCAGTGGATAAAGTATTATTTAAAGATTCCATTGAAATTGGTGAATTAGTCACCTGCCTGGCCAGTGTTAACTATACAGGCAATACCTCAATGGAGGTGGGCATTCGCGTCGTTGCAGAGGATATCCGCCAGCGTAAGTCACGGCATACGAACAGTTGTTACTTCACCATGGTCTCTTTGGATGAAAATGGCAAACCGACTCAGGTGCCTTCCTTTACCCCCCAAACAACTGACGAAAAACGTCGCTATCAAGAAGCACTTCACCGCAGACAAATAAGACTTGAGGCAACTAAAAACCATTAAAGCCATTGATTTCCTATCGATTTTCTCATTAAAAGTCATTCGCGAAGAGCATACCTCATAAACTCCACAAGTTGTGTATAGTTACCTGCTACTATACACAACTTGTTTCGTTTTCTTTGTGCGAACCACCCCTCAAAAGATCCAGTTAAAATATGCGATATTTCGCGCTCGTTTTTTAGCCTGCTTCAAATACTTGAAATCAAAAGGAAACTGAAAGGCCATTCTAAAAACACATGACTAATACTATAGCGATTTAATAGTGTATATTTTTGGGGATATTTATGAAACGAGCACTCTACTACTTAAAACATGTCGGTTTAGCCCTTAAATCCCTGGCAATGGCAATATACGAAACAGGTTTTACTTTATTGCCAATTATTGTGTATGTGCTTATTTTATTATCCATTGGTAAAGAGTGGGACAGTATTAAACACCTACCTGAATGGTCATTCATCACCATAGCCCTATGGGGTATTATGTTACGTGATTCACTCACAAGCTTCAGGCAAAAAAAATCAGATAATATCTTGCTAACAACTGGGCTAATCATGTCTATTACAGGACTGGTATTAACCACAGCATTACTGACAATTTCAACATTGAGCCAGAATAAAATAAACTTACCTTTATTGAAGGTTTACTATAATTATCAGTTCATTATGTTCATTTGCGCATTAATCCAGTGCTGGTTTTTAAAGACGGTTGGCTTTTATCAAGCATTACCTAAACCTGAAAAAATTCTGCCAAAGCCTTCAACAGCCAAGAAAACTGAAAAAAAGCCCGAACGTAAAACCCGCGCTAGTCGTAGACAATCACCGTCTGTGGAAGAAGATGAGTTAGAGGATTATTAATAACCTATTCTTTGGGAGTATTGTCAGCACCAACTCCCATTGATCCCCCTTTCTCCCTAACCCCTCCATTTGGTCAGTTATTATACAGACAAGTAAGTAGCACCAAACCTAAACTATTAAAATGGTGTCATTCCCACTAGTTTCACTCTATTGATACTCTACCTGATTTACTCATTCGTTAAACATGTATATTATTCACTCACTGAAAATCTACTGACTATGGTTGAAGACAATTGACTGAAGTAAATAAAACCCTACCTTTAAAAGAAATTTTTTTAAAAGGATTAACAACCCCCTTTCAAAACATAACAGCTTTATTGCGGCTGGGGATTCCGTTCATTTTTTTAATGATTTTATTAGACTATTTGATTCCCCATCCGCCAGAAATTAATTTTATGCTATATTTTTTTATTTATATCATTTACTACCTAGCATTTGTGCTGAGTGTTATTGGTTGCCATCGCGTTTTTCTACTAAACAGTGAAGCCATCCAATCAACACCAGTCTTAAGGTGGACAAAGCGTGAAACCAAGTTCTTATTAATATTTTTTGGTTTTTCAGTGATATATGGTATTACTGCTGCAATAAGCTATAACTTAACGGCATTATTACCGGATAACAATTCAATACCATTTAGCTTATTGATGGCTATCTTGATGCTACCTGCTACTTATTGTATTTCTAGATGGAGCCTTATCTTGCCTGCAACGGCTATAGATCAGCCAAAAACCTTGCAGTGGGCATGGAGTATATCTTCTGATCACCAATTAAGGTTGTTTGTTTTAATAGGTTTACTGCCTATTTTGACAAGCCAAATCATGAGTTATCTACCATTTCTACCCTATTATTTGGACTTTGTTTACGATCTTATTTGGTTAATCGTTGCGGTTATTGAGATTTGTATATTATCACAGGCTTATAAGTGGATAGTTAAACTTAATGAAACTACTATCCAATCAGGCTAATAGTAAGGACAGCTCAATCTTAACTTATACAGAACATTTAACGAGCTAAAAACATGGTTACAGCATCAAAATATTGAGGGATTAGTATTTCATCATCCTGATGGCAGAATGGCCAAAATTAAAAAGCGGGATTTTGGCCAGGCAAGATGAAAGTCTGCATAAAGAGAATGGTTTATAATGCTTTGCTATTAAACTTTTGCGGCTATCCTTGAAGGCAGTTTTTACCTAAGATTTAGTTTCAAAAAAACAAGTCTCCATAATAATACAAACGTTTTGGGCTTTATTCATATAATGAGGTTTTCTCATTTACTAAACAGCAGCAATACCGCACAAAAGTACCAAAATAAAAACTTATTTATGTATCCAACTATTGTTTTAAGTCAACTAATCGTCGTTATCAGTAAAATCAAATCAAGTATTCTATATTAATCTAAGCCTTGTTAATCACCACAGATAAAAAGGAATTTAATATGGCTAAACGACTGTTACTACTACTTTGCCTACTACCAGGTATCGCTCTATCTCAACAGTTTTCTGATAATCAGTATCGCACCAACGAATCTGCTTCGCTAGCAAATACTCTCATTCCTGGGGGTTGGACATTATATAGAACTAATCTCAGCCGAGATGATTACAGCGTATTCTTTCAAGCAATGAGTGGCTTCACGGGTGTTAAGTACACTCCTTTTGCTGTGTCCACCCAAGTGGTTGCAGGCACCAATTACAAGTTCATTTGTAATGGTGAGTCTATTCATCCTGATGTAGCTCCTACAGCAGTGATAATAAAAGTCCATCGCCCACTGCATGGAGAGCCTGAAGTTTTATCAATCAACGATATACAGTAACAACCAATACCTGACGACCCTACGAGCCCCGTTATACCGGGGCTTTCATGTACAGCTTCAGATGAGATACTTTACCCCATCTTTTCTTTATCATTGATGTCAACCCATTACTTTCCATTATTTGGCGATGCCTCGAAAGTGTGTTTGGCCGTAAACCAAGCTATCGATCACTTACTGTTTTAGCAATAAATAAGTAAGTATACGGCAAACACATTTACGAGACTCTATCCCAAGGTGTATAAAAGCTGTTTAGGGCAACATTACATAAATTTGATCTATAGAATAAGCAGTTTCTTCATCAGCAATCCGAGGATCATGATCAATGTAAACACTACTTGGATTACCAAAACGCTCATTAAATTCAACATTTATTTTATGAGCACTTTTATTTGCTTTAACTAAATTAGCAAAAAGTTCGTCAATAGTGTCAAAGGTTCTCATGTAGGATTCTGGTACTTTTTCGTTAGTATCAGTGTAAGTAACATTTTTGACTTCGTTGTCTCTGACGTCAACCGTAAATGACTTTCCTGAATCAGGACAAAAACAAAACTTTCGATAAATATAAGAATAATTACTGTAGTTATCTTGATACCATTTAGCTAAGTAAGTGGCAACTTCCGGCTTAAAATCTTTAGTAAAATCTTCATTCCAAGTATCAGCAGATACAGCTGTAGATAATGTTGCTGCCAAAGCGATAGGGAGAATTTTTTTTAAAATCATAGTTGAACATCCTATATTCATTTTATTACTGGGTACAATAGCATAGTGTAAATATATGCCAACAAATTTTGGTCTACTTAATTAGACATTTGTCGCAGCACTTTATAAAGTATCTTGAATTAATTTACAACATTAGCTTGTCTAATATCCCGAATTATTGGAAGCAAATGTCGCATGTTTGATGTAAAACAATAACTAGTAAACTTTTGCTTGTTTATTAGTATTTTTAAGTGAGTCATTACAGACATAAAATAGCTCATTAATCCATCTACCTTACTTATTGCTAGAACCATACGTAGTTGATAGCTTGATTTATAACCAAGTACACAGTCGAAGCAACACTAACAACTACCGTCGCTTATATGTGATTCTATTACGCGGTGTCTTTTACACCCTGTTCACAAACAAATACAAAACACCAACACATAAATAGTTAATACGACATTAGACTTATTATACCTTTACGTCAGTACTAAATAAGATCAAATAAATGAAATTGTCGACTTTGTTATGAATCATCTCGCATTTCTATAACGCTAACCCATTGTTGATTGGGCTTTAGCCAGGTGTTGTGTGTTGGTAGCGTATTTTCCTTCTATTAACTCAGTCTATAAGTTTTCCTCTGTCGTACTAGACTGCTTGTCCTTTTTTTGATCTATAAGGCAGACTCATAAACTAAAAAATTTCGACTGATGAGTACTTTAACAAATAAAACTTTCAGTATTATTTATACTCAATAAGTCGGTAAACATTAATTTTATCAAGAGATATCATATTGACTATGGATACTAATCTTAACATCCCATCATCTTCTATTTCCTCTTTTTCAACTCACGATAGTTCTCGTAGCTCTGATTCATTCACTGGCACATTTAATGGTCGTCAAGTCTCCCTACAAGTAGCTAGTCAAGCGGATACAGAATCCTTTCAAAAACTTACGACAAGTGAGAATGATATTGGTAGCAAGCTGACATTGCGAAAAAAAGAGCTAGCATACACACCTGGCGTACTTTTCACCAAATACGAAGGTGTCAAAGATCTGGATGAAAGTACTTCCTTCTATGGTCGCTCCCCTGTTGATCCTAAGAATCACTCTTTATTAAATATGGCAACAAGCCTCGGCTCCAGAGCTGGCAGTGGTGGAATACTTAAAGATCATGATAAAGCTCAAATAAAAAGTGAATTCTCAAATAGTCAAAATTGGAATTTTTACGACAGTGATATTCTAAGAGAAAACAAAGGCTCACTAGGGAAAAAAGATTTCGAGTGGTTAGGTAAATTGGCTCTAGGCCGGGTATAAAGGGAGTGTAACCTATTTTGACCGAAGAAGTGCATTCAATTTTTAGTTTGAATGCACTTCTTAATTCAATCAGGAAAAGTCTGTTTGATTGACAACTAATGATAAAGCCGCCAGTTCTGCAAGTTGCCTCAACTCATCACTATCATACCGTTCTTGCTCTACAAGTGATTTGTTCTTTGAGTTAGCTGGCATTGCAGAGTTATAAGTAAGCTCAGAATACTGATTTGGTGTTTCAGGTTCTACTTGCCTACCATCATAACTTTTCAATACTACATTAGGCTTATTTGTTAAATATTCCGGTAGCATTATCATCAGTTTTTTATCAGTTCTACTTTTAGGAGCCAGTCCTTCAATGATTAGACTGTTTTTCTCATAACGAAAATTAGCTTCCGTAAGAGAAAAAGGAACCCATAATATTGCTTCAGAACTACTATTTGTATTTACTACTTTTATACCTTCCGCATTAGGAGCAAAACGTACCTCGTCACGACCGGTACCTGTATCAATTTGATCATCGCCTAGTGAGCTAACAATAATGTCATTGTCTTCTCCACTAAATAAGACATCATCAGCCCAACTATCTCGTAGCGTATCATTTCCTTTACCACCAACTAAAATATCTCCATCTAAAAATTCATAACCATTCTCAGTGGCTTTAAATGTATGCTTTGCCTGTAGTCGATCGTCACCGGCCTCTCCCAATAGCGTATAGCTGCCTTGTTCTCGCTCAGTCGTGTATAAGTTATCAGCGTTGTCTGTACCAAAAATCACCGCACTATTTGATAAAACAGCATTTCCTTGCTCATCCACTTCGATGGCAGACTGACCGCCTTTTTCATCAACAATGGAAATATGCTGATAAGCTTCACCTTTAAAAAACTGTTGAAGTCGTACCGCTTCCTCTTGACCATTATCTTTCAAGCCTTTCACCAATAAGTCATCGCCCTCTCGACTTAATCGGATTTTATCACGACGCACACCTGCTAATACCAAATAATCCTGTTCATAGCTTACTTGATTGTTGGTATCAATTGCCTGAGCTGGGGTAGCTATATTATTAATCACCTTTTCAGCAGGGTTAGCGGTTGTATCGCCATTTCTGCCAATAATATACGTATCTTGCCCTTG